>NZ_JPGM01000083.1:0-35716 GCF_000731655.1 Burkholderia sp. MSh2
ACCGCCGGCTCGAACTCGGTGGCGATCGGCGCGAACTCCACGGACGGCGGCCGCCAGAACGTGGTGTCGGTCGGCAGCGACACGCAGCAGCGTCAGATCATCAACGTCGCGCCGGGTACGCAAGGCACAGATGCGGTGAACGTGAACCAGCTGACGCAGGTGCAGACGACGCTGTCCACGGCATTGTCGGGCCAGCAGACGCAGATCAACACGCTCGGTTCGCAACTGCAGCAGACCGACCAGATGGCAAGGCAGGGTATTGCCGCGGCGACGGCGCTGACCATGATGCCGCAGGTCGAACCCGGCAAGACGATCAACTTCGCTGTCGGTGTCGCGCGCTTTGCCGGCGAGTCGGGCATGGCGTTTGGCGCGAGCGCGCATGTCTCGACCAACGGCATTCTGAAGCTGGGCATCGGCATGTCGGGCAACAACAAGACTTACGGTGCCGGGTATGGGTATAGCTGGTGATTTTCAGGCATCGAGTCGATGCACCGTATTCGTAAGGGGCAGTTCGACCTCGGTGCTCTCGGGCTCAGGGATAGCGCTACGCTCTCCAACTGGGATGCCGTCTTGTTCAACAAATGAGGTGTAAGCGAACAATTCAGCACTCTTCATGCCGGGTGACGTGCAATCGACAGACGAGCGTAGCCGCATCGCGATGGTCGAGATCGCTCAGCGATGTCCACGGTTTTGTGATCGGCGGCGCGCCGGCGCCCAATAATGTTCTGCGCCAAGATCACCGCGCCGCAGTAGCCACAATAGGTGATGCCCGGCCCGATCACGCCCCCGGGGATTTTGTGGCGCCCGCGCTGCTCGGCCAGGTATCGCAGATCCGCGAACTCGGCCGCCAGAAGGCTGGGCGGGATTTCGGTTTGCCGGTAGCCGGTAGGGGTGGCTTGACGCCGAGCAGCCACTGTCGATGATCTTGAGCCAGCGGTCGGAGAGCTTGCGCACAGTCCGGACTGCGCCGTGTCCCTGCTTGAACATTTCGATGACGAGGCCTACCGCGGACGCCCGGTCGTCGGCCAACTTGAATGCACCGGTTTCGGTCTCCTGCACCCAATGCGGATCCTTCCCGACGCGGACGGGCGCGCGCCACGTGCCGGTGATCCACCCCCGGGGCACTGCCGGCGGATGGCTGTCTTCACGCATTTGCTCTTCGTATCCGACTCCTCGTGCACGCAGATCAGCAGCAGGCTGTAAACGAGGTCCATCGGTTGCGTCCTGAGGCGCTCGCGGTTGTATTCACAGCCGTTGCAGGCCGTCGCAACCGTGACTCGCCTTGACGATCTGGGCGAGCTGCGCTTGCGCCTACAGCGGCTCAGCGCGGCTCAAGCGATCCAGACCCTCAACGATCAGCGCTGAGCCGGCCGACACTTGACCACCCCCGGCGAGCCTTGCCGCACATGGGGCTGGTGGTATGCCGATAGCCCTTTGGCCCGGAGTGATGGGGACGCACCAAGCTCCATCTCGTTGGCCGTTGCCCAGCAGGCGGCGTACTCAAGCGGTCGATCGACACTACCGCCGGCCGCTTGTTTTGGGTCACTGAACCGTAAATGGCTGTAAACTCACGCTTTTGCTGCCACGCCCCCACATTCCAGATGTCCCAATCCCCAAAAGTAGGGTTCGTATCCCTCGGGTGCCCGAAGGCCCTCGTCGACTCCGAACAGATCATCACGCAACTGCGCGCCGAAGGTTATGAAATCTCCGGCACCTACGACGGCGCCGACCTCGTCGTCGTGAACACCTGCGGCTTCATCGACGAAGCCGTGCAGGAGAGCCTCGACGCGATCGGCGAAGCGCTGACCGAGAACGGCAAGGTGATCGTCACCGGCTGCCTCGGCGCGAAGTCGAGCGCGAGCGGCTCGAACCTGATCGAGGAAGTCCACCCGAAGGTCCTCGCCGTCACCGGCCCGCACGCGGTGGGCGAAGTGATGCAGGCCGTGCATTCACACCTGCCGAAGCCGCACGACCCGTTCGTCGACCTCGTGCCGGCAGCCGGCATCAAGCTCACGCCGCGCCACTACGCATACCTGAAGATTTCCGAAGGCTGCAATCACCGCTGCACGTTCTGCATCATCCCGTCGATGCGCGGCGATCTCGTGTCGCGTCCGGTGGCCGAGGTGATGCTGGAAGCCGAGAACCTGTTCAAGTCGGGCGTGAAGGAACTGCTCGTGATCTCGCAGGACACGAGCGCGTACGGCGTCGACGTGAAGTACCGCACGGGATTCTGGAACGGCAAGCCGATCAAGACGCGCATGACCGACCTGGTCGCCGCGCTGGGCGAACTCGCGGCGCAGTACGGCGCGTGGGTGCGCCTGCACTACGTCTATCCGTATCCGAGCGTCGACGAAGTGATTCCGTTGATGGCCGAAGGCCCGTTCAAGGGGCACGTGCTGCCATACCTCGACGTGCCGTTCCAGCACGCGCACCCCGACGTGCTGAAGCGCATGAAGCGCCCGGCGAACGCGGAGAAGGTGCTGGAGCGCGTGCAGAAGTGGCGCGAGATCTGCCCGGACCTGACGATCCGCAGCACGTTCATCGCGGGCTTCCCCGGCGAGACGGAGGAGCAGTTCGAAACGCTGCTCGACTTCATCCGCGAGGCGGAGCTCGACCGTGTCGGCTGTTTCGCGTATTCGCCGGTCGAAGGCGCGACCGCGAACGAACTCGACGGCGCGCTGCCCGACGAGGTTCGCGAGGAGCGCCGCGCGCGCTTCATGGAAGTTGCCGAGGAAGTGTCGGCGAACCGCATCCAGCGCAAGGTCGGCAAGACCCTCAAGGTGCTGATCGACGAAGTCAGCGAGGAAGGCGGCATCGGCCGTACGGCGGCGGATGCGCCGGAGATCGACGGCGTCGTCTATGTCGAGCCGGCGACGAAGGCGTCGAAGCGCTACAAGGTCGGCGATTTCGTGTCCGTGAAGATCACGGGCGCCGACGGCCACGATCTGTGGGGCGAGGTCTAAGCGATGACCGCTGCATTTCCGGAGATTCTTGCGCTCGGCGAGGCGATGATCGAATTCAACCAGGCGCAACCTGGCCGTGCTGAATTCCTGCAGGGCTTCGGCGGCGACACGTCGAACTTCTGCATCGCCGCGGCGCGCCAGGGCGCGTCGACGGGCTTCGTGTCGGCGATCGGCGACGATCCGTTCGGCCGCCTGCTGGCCGACATGTGGCGGGCGGAAGGCGTCGACGCGACGTATGTGCGGATCGATCGCGCGGCGCCGACCGGCGTGTATTTCGTCACGCACGGCGCCGACGGCCACCAGTTCGACTATCTGCGCGCGGGCTCGGCGGCGAGCCGCTATGCGGCGGGCGACCTGCCGCTCGATGCGCTGGCGGCCGCGAAGGCCGTGCACCTGTCGGGCATCAGCCTCGCGATCAGCACGACGGCGTGCGACGCCGCATTCGCCGCGGTCGACCATGCGCGCCGCCACGGCGCGAAGGTCAGCTTCGACACGAACCTGCGCCTGAAACTGTGGCCGCTGCCGCGGGCCCGCGCGGTGATGCGCGAGGCGCTGCGCCAGACGGACATCTGCCTGCCGAGCTGGGACGATGTCACGGCGCTCACGGGCGCGAACGATCGCGACGCGATCGTCGACGCGATGCTCGAACACGGGCCGCAGGTCGTCGCGCTGAAGCTGGGCAAGGAGGGGGCGTACGTGGCGACGCCGAACGAGCGGCGCGTGGTGCCGGGCTTCGCGGTCGAAGCCGTCGACGCGACGGGCGCGGGCGACTGCTTCGGCGGCGCCTTCGTTGCGCGGATCGTCGCGGGAGACGATCCGTTCACGGCTGCGCGTTACGCGAACGCGGCGGCGGCGCTGTCGACGACGGGCTACGGCGCGGTCGCGCCGATTCCGCACCGCGACGCGGTGGCGCGCCTGATGCAGGGCTGATGCGAACCGCGCACGCCGCCCATGGCATCGCGCGAACGATGCATGAGACCGGAAGGACGACGAGTCGACATGCAACGCGATGCGGGGTGAGCGGCGTACGTACCGCGATCGGCGGCGGGCAGGGCATCGCCGCGATTTTCGAGCGAATCTGAAGCAGGGAGCAACACAAGGTGGGTCGATATTCGGAATGGCAACGGGCGCTCGTCGTCGCATGTGCGCTGGCGGCAGGCATCGCGCTGCCGGGCGCGGTCGCGGCGCAGGCCGCCGCGCCGGGTGCGCAGCAGGATGATCCGGCACCGGCGCGGCCGCTGCGGCCGAATCCGGAGTTCGCCCGGTTGCCGCGCTACGAAGGGACGCTCGGCGGTCGGCCGATCGTCGTGCATCTCGGGCCGAAGACGGACGAGGAGGGCGTGCACGGCGAATACCAGTTTGCCGATACGGGCGAGGTCGTGCTGCTGGCGGGCGATCGCGACGGCGACACGCTCGAAATCGAGGAATCGAACGACGGCACGAACATCACCGGGATCTGGGTCGGCCGTTTCGATGCGACCGGCGACCTGAAGGCCGACCGGATGAATTCGGACGAATCGGACCCGCAGCCCGTCGTGCTGCGTCTCGCGCCGGGCAAGCGCGCGGCGCTGCAGGTGCGCGACGGCCGCGTGCAGGAGATCGAGACGGTAGGCGGCGTCGTCAACCTGCGCACCGACGACTGACGGCGCGCTGGCTCGGCGTGCGCGGCGCGCATTGTACCGGGCCAACCGCGCCGATTTTCGCTAATCTGGCGACATATTCCGCAACCGAACGGCCTTGTGCCCGGCTTCCTGTCATGACTGCATCCAATTCCAAGCGCGCGCTGCAAACCCGCATCGTTCAACCCGACGACGTGATCCCCGAAGGCTTCCGTTCGTTCGTGCCGCCGGTCGAGCGCGCGTCGACGGTCGTCTTCCCCGATCTCGCGACGATGCGCGCGCTCGTCTGGCACAACGACAACCAGTGGCGCTACGGGCTGCACGCGACCCCGACGTCGCTCGCGCTCGCGCAGCGGCTTGCCGAGATCGAGGGCGGCACGCATGCGCTGCTGCAGCCGTCGGGCCTCGCGGCGATCATGAACGTCTACTTCGGGATCGTGAAGGCCGGCGACGACGTCCTGATTCCGCACAACGTGTACGGGCCGAATGCCGACTTCGGCAACTGGCTCGCGAAGGATTTCGGCATCACCGCGCGCTTCTACGATCCGCTGGTCGGCGCGGGCATCGCCGACCTGATCCAGCCGAACACGCGGCTGATCTGGATCGAGGCGCCGGGCTCGGTGACGATGGAAGTGCCCGACGTGCAGGCGATCACGGCGGCCGCGAAGGCGCGCGGCATCGTCACCGCAATCGACAACACGTATTCGGCGGGGCTCGCCTTCAAGCCGTTCGAGCACGGCGTCGACATCTCGGTGCAGGCGCTGACCAAGTACCAGTCGGGCGGCAGTGACGTGCTGATGGGCGCGACGATTACCGCGAGCGCGGAACTGCAGGCGCAACTGAAGCTCGCGCGGATGCGCTGCGGGATCGGCGTGTCGGTCGACGATTGCTCGCTCGTGCTGCGCAGCCTGCCGAGCATGCAGGTGCGCTTCGACGCGCACAGCAGGAGCGCGCTGGCGCTGGCGCAATGGCTGAAGGCGCGGCCCGAGATCGCAGCGGTGCTGCATCCGCAGATCGCCGACTGCCCGGGGCACGCGTCGTTCATGCGCGATTTCACGGGCGCGGGCGGACTGTTCTCGGTGGTGTTCGACGCACGCTACAGCGCGGAGCAGATCGATCGCTTCGTCGAGTCGCTCGAGCTGTTCGCGATCGGCTGGAGCTGGGGCGGTGCGTGCAGCCTGGCGATGCCTTACGACGTCGCGTCGATGCGTCCGGACTGGTCGCATCGCGGCACGCTGGTGCGTTTCTATGTCGGTCTCGAAGACGAAGCCGACCTGCGGGCGGACATCGAGCGCGCGATGGAGGCTGTACTCGGCTGATCGCGGGCCGGCCGCGTCCCGCAAAAAACGACGCCGGCGCGATCCAGGATCGCGCCGGCGTTTTCATTGGCGGGGCGGCGTTTTCATTGGCGGGGCGGCGGAATCAGAACAGCCGCAGCAGCCCGTCGAGACCGACGTGATCGAACGCGACCGTCGCCGCGTCGCGCACGACGGGCTTCGCATGGAACGCGACCGACAGCCCGGCTTCGGCCATCATCTTCAGGTCGTTCGACCCGTCGCCCATCGCGATCGCGCGGCGCGGCTCGAGGCCGAGCGATGCGCACGTCTCGCGCAGCAGGCGTGCCTTCACGTCGGCATTGACGATCTCGCCGAGCACCTTGCCGGTGAGCTTGCCGTCGACGATCTCGAGCGTGTTCGCATGCGCATGGTCGAGGCCGAGGCGCGCCTTCAGCCGCTCGGTGAAGAACGTGAAGCCGCCGGACACGAGCAGCGTCTTCAGGCCCGCGGCCTTCACGCCGGCGAGCATCGTCTCGGCGCCCGGCGACAGTTGCAGCCGTTCCTCGTACACACGCTCGAGCGCCTGCGCATCGAGCCCGGCCAGCAACGCGACACGGCGCGTGAGGCTCTCGTTGAAGTCACGGATCTCGCCGCGCATCGACGCTTCGGTGATCTCGGCGACCTGGGTTTTCAGCCCGCAGAAGTCGGCGATCTCGTCGATGCATTCGATCGTGATCAGCGTCGAATCCATGTCCATCACGACGAGCCCGAAATCGCCGAGCGCACGGCCGGCCTCGACGAACGCGAAATCGAGCGCGTGCGTGCCGCAGTAGGCGTCGATGTCGAGGCGCTGTGCCGGGTTCGCGCCTTCGATGCGCAGCGCGCGATCGTCGGTCTGCACGAGGCGGGTGCCGCGCGACAGCGCAAGCAGCGGTTTGTGATGGGCGTCCGACAGCGGTGCAAGGCTCTGGATGACGAGATTGTGGGTCATGACGGGATGGTTGGGAGGCGAATGAAAGGCATGCGCGGCTAACGGGCGGCCGCCTGCGGACGCGGCCCCGTTCGGCCGGGGCGCGCTCGGCCGGGCCGGTGCGTCGCGAACGCGCCATTGTAGCCGGTCGGTCGCGGCCGGTACGAATCCCGAGGCCGGACTCGAACCGGCGCCTGCGCGGCGTGAGCGCGAGCGCCTGCGCTCATTGCCCGTCCGCGCGATCCCAGTAAGGCGGATCGCCGAAATGTTCGGCCAGGAACGCGATGAACGCGAGCGTCTTCAGCGGCACATGCGCGCGGCTCGGATAGACGGCCCAGATCGCGATATCGTCCGCGAACGGATAGTCGTCGAGCACCGTGACGAGCGCGCCGCTCGCGAGCAGCGGGCCGACGTCCCAGGTCGACTTGATCGCGATCCCGAAGCCGTCGACGAGCGCTTCGCGGATCGCCTCGCCGTTGCTGGCAATGAGCCGGCCGCCTACCCGCACCGTGAGCGGGCCTTGCGGCGTGGCGAACGACCAGTCGCGCTGGTCGCCGAGGATCACGCATTCGTGTTGCGCGAGATCGGCCGGGTGGCGCGGGGTGCCGTGCCCGGCCAGATACGCGGGCGAGCAGCACAGTACGCGGCGGTTCACGGCGAGCCTGCGCGCGACGAGCGTCGAATCCTTCAGCGCGCCGAGGCGGATCGCGACGTCGTAGCCTTCGTCGACGAGATCGACGATCTCGTCGGACAGCCGCAGGTCGAGCGAGACCGACGGATAGCGGCGCAGGAAGGCGGGAATCACCGGTGCGACGTGCTGGCGGCCGAACGACGACGACATCGACACCTTCAGCCGCCCGTACGGCTCGGTGCGGCCGCGGCCGACCGATGCGCGTGCGGTGTCGGCCGCCGCCAGCAGCGTGTCGGCGTGCGCCATGAAAACCTCGCCGTCCTGCGTGAGGCTGATGCGGCGCGTGGTGCGATGCAGCAGCCGTGCACCGAGCTGGCGCTCGAGCTGCGCGATGCGTGCGCTCGCGACGGCGGCCGACACGCCGAACTCGCGCCCGGCCGCGCTGACGTTCGCCAGCAGCGCCGCGCGCACGAACAGCGCGACGTCGAGCAGGTCGAGCGGTTTGTCGGGGGCCGGAATCGGGTCGGACGTCATTATTCTGAAATTTCTGAAAATGTTTCAGGAAATATAGCGGTTTTCTCGAAGGATCGGGTTGCCTACGATGATGTTCGTGGGGCGGCGCCAAAGCCCGCCCGGTTGTTTACCTGACAGGAGTATCGAGATGAAAGCCGTTGGACTGACCCGCTATCTGCCGATCGACGATCCGCAAGCCTTGCTCGACGTGGAACTGCCGCAGCCCGTGCCGGGCCCGCGCGACCTGCTCGTGAAGGTCGAGGCGATTTCCGTGAACCCGGTGGACACCAAGGTGCGTGCACCGAAGCCGCAGGTCGAGGAAGCGCCGCGCGTGCTCGGCTGGGATGCGGCGGGCACCGTTGTCGCGGTCGGCGCCGAGGTCACGCTGTTTCGGCCCGGTGACGCCGTGTTCTATGCGGGCAGCATCACGCGGCCCGGTGCGAACAGCGAATTCCATGCGGTCGACGAACGCATCGCCGCGCTGAAGCCGCGCACGCTCGACTTCGCGGCAGCGGCCGCGCTGCCGCTCACCGCGCTGACCGCGTGGGAAGCGCTGTTCGACCGGCTCCACGTGTCGCCGCAGGGCGCGGATGCCGGCAAGTCGGTGCTGATCATCGGCGGCGCGGGCGGGGTGGGGTCGATCGCGATCCAGCTCGCGAAGCAGCTCGGCAAGCTGCACGTGATCGCGACCGCGTCGCGGCCGGCATCGGCCGAATGGGTTCGTTCACTCGGCGCCGACGCCGTGGTCGACCATTTCGGCGATCTGCCCGCGCAGTTGCGCGAGGCTGGGTATCCGAACGTCGACTACGTGCTGATGTTCAACGACACCGATCGTCATTTCCCTGCCGCCGCGGAAGTAATCCGGCCGCAGGGCGGCATTTGCACGATCGTCGAGAACGAGAAGCCGGTGCCGGTCGAATTGCTGAAGGCGAAGAGCGCCGCGTTTCATTGGGAATTCATGTTCACGCGTGCAATGTTCGAGACGCCGGACATGATCGAGCAGCACCGGATCCTCGGCGAAGTGGCGCGGCTCGTCGACGGCGGCACGCTGCGCACGACGCTCGGCGAGCAGCTCGGCGCGATCAATGCCGCGAACGTGCGGCGCGCGCACCGGATGCTCGAGGCCGGGCGCGCGATCGGCAAGCTCGTGCTGAGCGGCTTCTGAGCCGGTATCGCGCGTAAGGTTGCGGCGCCGCGAACGCAAGCGGGGTAACACCCGATGCGTTTGCGGCGCACTGCATGCCGCTTGGCGGTAGACTGGCAGCGCATCATGCATCGAAACCGCGCGGCACGCGCGTGCCGCCGCATACCAAGGAGGTCAGCATGAGCCAACGCAGCTTGTCAGTCGCCGCATCGTGGTCGGTCGTGCTCGCGGCGGCGTGCGTCAGCGCGAGCGTATTCGCGGCGCCGCCGATCAAGGGCAGCCTGAAGGGCGGCGGTACCGGACAGCTCGAATACACCGTCATGGTCGACTCGAAGACCTTCGGCAACACGCAGGAGACGCGCAAGATCCGGTCGGGCGAGACCGACGATTTCAACTGGAAATCGGTGCCGCCGAGCGGCGCGGTGGCGATGCCCGACGGCTGCCCGAACACCGACAGCCTGCCGCGCGACGAGAACGGCGCGATGGTGCGGCAGACCCAGGTGCGGCTCGCGCCGTCGGTCGACGCGAAGGGGATCGCCAACGTGCAGCTGAGCTTCCAGGCGGCCGCGCCGAAGGGAACGCGCAACGTGACGGCCGGCGGCAAGTCGCTGCAGTGTCCGGACGTCGTGTCGGTGAGCCAGGTGAAGTGGGTGTCGATTCCGACCAACGGCGGTTCGAAGTCCATCACGATGAGCGACGGCACGAAGGTGACGGTGTCGATCAAGCGTTGAGCGGCGTGCGCGGGCCGGCGCTCCCGGCGCACGCGCAACCGGCCTGACCGTCGGGCAACGCGATATGTGAACGTCGCGTGTCGCCGTCATCACGCTTTCCCGGGATTTTCTTCGCAGTCCGTTGCTGTTGCAGCGGCGCGGCGACCTGCGTGGCGTCATGCGAAGGTCACGTCCTGCGCGCCCGCGCCATCGTCATCGTTTCCCCGTCCCGGCGTGCCGATCGCGCTGCATCGTCGCGCGTCAGGGCGTGCGCTCCTCGAGCCGCGACGCGAGAAAGCGGTGATCGGCCGAGAACAGCCGGCGATAGGTCATCAGTACGGCGCCGACCGTGCCGAGCGCGGATGCCGCGGCGATCAGGAACATGATCACGATCTGGTAGCGCACGGCCTGCAGCGGCGACTGGCCGGCCAGCACCTGGCCCGTCATCATCCCCGGCAGGCTCACGATGCCGACGACGGCCATCTGGTTCAGCGTCGGCAGCATGCCCGCGCGCACGGCCTGGCGCGCGGCGTCCTGCGCGGCCTCCCAGCGCGTCGCGCCCAGTGCAAGCGCGGTTTCGACGCGATCGCGGCGGGCCGTGAGTTCTTCCATCATCCGCTCGACGCCGAGCGATACACCCGTGAGCGTATTGCCCAGAATCATGCCGAGGATCGGAATCGCGTATTGCGGCGCGTACCACGGATGGATGCGGATCACGACGAACAGGCCGATCGCCGCGACGAACCAGCTGCTGAACCAGATCGACACGATGCTGTCGACGCGCTGGCCGCGATAGGTGCGCTTGCCGCGTCCCGCGCCGGCGAAACCGGCGATCAGCGTCATCAGCGCGGTGAGCGGCAGCACGACCGTCCAGTGCGGATGGCCGAACACCCAGCCGAGCACGTAGCCGATCGCGAGCAACTGCACGACGGTGCGCACCGCCGCGAGCGCGAGTTTGCGGCCGAGGCCGAGCGACAGTGCCGCCGAGATCGCGCCGTTGACGGCGACGAGCGCGGCGGCGATGCCGACGTCGACGAGACTCAGCGTCTGCAGGGCCGGGCTCATTGCGCCGCCTCCGTCGGCTTCGCGACATGCATGACGCCGGCCTGCATGACGAGCTGTATCGTGCCGATCCGCGCTGCCTGGGCGGGGTCGTGCGAGATCCACATGTACGCGCGGGCGTCGGGCGCCGCGTCGAACCATGCGCCGACGAGCGTCTCGATCGCGCGCGCCGATTCGGGGTCGAGCGCGGACGTCGGCTCGTCGAGCAGCAGCACGTCGGGATCGAGCTGCAGCACGCGCAGCAGCGCGGCGATCTGCGCTTCGCCGCCCGACAGGTCGCTCGCGCGCTTGTCGAGAAAGCCGGGGTCGCGGCCTGCCTGCGCGGCAAGCGCGTCGGCGCGTGCGCGGTCGAACGCCGCGTCGCGATAGATCGCGAGCGTATACGGATAGCGCAATTGCGATTCGACGGTGCCGTCCATCTGCGCGGGGCGCTGGCGCACGTATGCGACGCTGCGCCGGTAGCGCGGGATCGCGCTGCGCCGGATCCGGCTGCCGCGCCACAGGATGCGGCCGCCGTCGAGCGGATCGAGCAGTGCGAGCGCGCGCAGCAGCACGCTCTTGCCCGAGCCGGACGGCCCCGTGATGGCGATTCGCGATCCCGCCGCGACGCTGAAATCGGTCGGGGCGAGCAGGGTCCTGCCGCTGCTGGCGTCGCGCCGCGTGATGTGCTGCGCATCGATGAGGCCGGTGGGGGCTGTCATGTCACAAATGAAAAAAAGCGTTAATGGCGCCGAGACGCCATCATGGCGTGCGTCATAATACCGGCTGAAAAGCCGCGAGTGTCGTGCGCCGTTCGTCCACGCAAGCGGCCCGGCATGACGCGGCAACCCGTCAGAACAACAACGGAACCGCCATGACGCTAACCCGAGCCATCGGCAGATCGGCTGCATGGGTCGTCGGTATCGTCGCGGTACTCATCGCGGCGGCCGGCGTCTTTCTCTTCGTCTTCGACTGGAACCGCGCGAAGCCGTGGGTCAACGAACAGGTGAGTGCCGCGCTCGGCCGCCCGTTCGCGATCAACGGCGATCTCAAGATCGGCTGGCGCCGCCCCGACGGCGAGACCGGCTGGCGCGCATGGGTGCCCTGGCCGAGCCTGTCGGCCACGCAGCTCGAGATCGGCAATCCCGACTGGGCGAAGACGCCCAGGTTCGTCACGCTCGACGCCGCACATTTCGATGTCGCGATCCTGCCGCTGCTCGCGCATGAAATCGTCATCCCGTCGATCGACGTCGTGAATCCGGTCGTCGACCTCGAGCGGCTCGCCGACGGCCGCAACACGTGGACCTTCCAGTTCAAGCAGTCGTCGCAGCCGTCGCCGTGGAAGGTGCGGCTCGACAGCTTCGGCTTTGCAAAGGGCACCGTCACGTATCGCGACGCGATCACGAAGGCCGACCTGACCGTCGCGATCGATACGCTCGGGCAGCCGATTCCGCTCGGCGACGTGCTCAAGGAGCAGGAGCAGACGTCGCGGGCGGCGTCGGCGCAGCGGGTCGGCAAGCACGGCGCCGCGCAGTTGGGCGCGAAGGCCAGCGCGCAGGCGGCGGCGGGCGCTTCCGCAGCGCAGGCGGCGAGCGCGGCGTCGGCTGCGTCCGCCGTGGCGTCGGCCGCCCCTGCGGCTTCTTCCGTATCGGCTGTTGCCGATGCAGCCGCGAAGCCGTCGGGCCCGACCTATGCATTCGGGCTGAAGGTGGACGGCCGCTACAGGAACGTGCCGATCAGCGGCACCGGCAAGCTGGGCGGCGTGCTCGCGATCCAGGATGCGTCGAAGCCGTTCCCGCTGCAGGCAGACGTGAAGGCCGGCGATACGCGGCTCGCGATCGTCGGTACGCTGACCGATCCGTTGCATCTCGCGGCCATCGACCTGCGGCTGTGGCTGCAGGGCACGTCGATGTCGCATCTCTACGCAATCAGCGGCATCACGCTGCCCGACACGCCGCCTTACGCGACCGAGGGGCGGCTGATCGGCAACTTCAAGCCGCACGCGAGCACGTTCCGCTACGAGAACTTCAACGGCCGCGTCGGCGGCAGCGATCTCGGCGGCACGCTCGCCTATGCGCAGCGCGAACCGCGGCCACAGCTGTCGGGCGAGCTCGTGTCGAACCTGCTGCAATTCTCGGATCTCGCGCCGGTGATCGGCGCCGATACGGCTGCGAGCAAGGCCCGGCGCGGCGACACCACGAAGCAGCCGGCGGGCCGCGTGCTGCCGGTCGAGACGTTCCGCACCGATCGCTGGCGCGCGCTCGACGCGGACGTCAAGTTCACGGGCCGCAAGCTGATCAAGCGTTCGGACCTGCCGATCACCAATCTGTACACGCACATCGTGATGCAGGACGGCGTGCTGTCGTTCGAGCCGCTGCAGTTCGGCGTCGCGGGCGGCACGCTGTCGACGACCGCGCGTCTCGACGGCAGCGGCGCGCCGCTGAAGGGGCGCTTCACGGTGGCGGCGCGGCACCTCAAGCTCAAGCAGCTGTTCCCGGCGCAAAAGGTCATGCAGTCGGCGCTCGGCGAGATCAACGGCGACGCGTCGCTGTCGGCGACCGGCAATTCGCCGGCCGCGCTGGCCGCGACGTCGAACGGCGAAGTGAAGGCGCTCGTGACGGACGGCCGCATCAGCCGCCTGCTGATGGAGGCGGCGGGGCTGAACGTCGCGAACGTCGTCTACGAGAAGCTGTTCGGCAACAACGACGTGAAGATCAACTGCGCGGCGATCGATTTCGTCGCGACCAACGGGATCCTCGATCCGAAGGTGTTCGCGCTCGATACGGACGATGCGCTGATCAACGTCGACGGCCCGATCAGCCTGCGCGACGAGACGCTCGACCTGAAGATCCATCCGCATACGAAGGGCTTCCGCATCTTCTCGCTGCGCTCGCCGCTGTATGCGAAGGGCACGTTCAAGAACCCGAACGTCGGCGTCGATGCGGGCGCGCTCGCGCTGCGCGCCGGCGCGATGATCGGGCTCGGGCTGATCAACCCGTTCGCGGCGCTGATTCCGCTGATCGCGCCGAGCAACAACAAGGGGGTGCCGTGCTCGGCGCTGTTCGGCCAGATGAACGCGAAGGCCGCGCAGCGGGCGGCGGCGAAGGCCGGCAAGTGACGGGCGTCAGCGGCCGGCGCGCGCCCAGAGCAGCACGACGTCGACTTCCCGGCCGCCGATCCGCACGGGGGCGACGGGGCCGAGTTGCAGGCGATCGCCGTCGAGCATGACGGCGCGCTGCTGGACGTTGCCGATCCAGTTCGGGTACAGGCTGACGTCCATTTCGTGGGTCAGCGTGCCGTCGTCGGCGACGCGAAAGGGGCCGGAATAGGCGATGTAGCCGCCGGCCGCCGCCGCGCGCTCGGCGGGCGTGCCGCCTTGCAGGTCGCCGTCGGCGTAGGGCGGCCGGCCGGCGGCCATCAGCTGCGCGGACATGTAGCCGTCCGGCGTGTAGAGGAGCCAGCCGCGCGCGTCGCGGCCGAGCGGATAGGCGGCCGCGCCGCCGTCGCGCGGGCGGATTTCGTAGGACACGAGGCGCCATGCGCCGACGAGTTGCGCGCGAAGCTGGCTGGCAAGCATGCGGGGCTCCGGTAAGGCCGCGGCGTGGGGTGCGTGCCGTCGTCCCGGCGGGCCGCCGGGCGGCGGATCCGGCGCCTGGAATGCGCGACCGGAACGGCCATGGTCGGCAGTTTCTCCGACACCTGCTAAAATACACGGTTTTCCGTCGATTTATCTCTTAACGGGACCTGCCGTGCTTTCTACTGCCAACATCACGATGCAATTCGGGCCAAAGCCCCTGTTCGAGAACATCTCGGTCAAATTCGGCGAGGGCAACCGCTATGGTCTGATCGGGGCGAACGGTTGCGGCAAGTCGACGTTCATGAAGATCCTCGGCAGCGACCTCGAGCCGAGCGGCGGCAATGTCGCGCTGGAGCCGAACGTCCGTCTGGGCAAGCTGCGCCAGGACCAGTTCGCGTACGAGGACGTACGCGTGCTCGACGTGGTGATGATGGGCCACACCGAGATGTGGGCCGCGATGACCGAGCGTGACGCGATCTACGCGAACCCGGAAGCCACCGACGACGACTACATGCACGCCGCCGAGCTCGAAGGCAAGTTCGCCGAATACGGCGGCTACGACGCCGAGGCGCGCGCGGGCGCGCTGCTGCTCGGCATCGGCATCGAGGAGAAATTCCACAGCGGCACGATGAGCGACGTCGCGCCGGGCTGGAAGCTGCGCGTGCTGCTCGCGCAGGCGCTGTTCTCGAAGCCGGACGTGCTGCTGCTGGACGAACCGACCAACAACCTCGACATCAACTCGATCCGTTGGCTCGAGCACACGCTCAACGAGTACAACTCGACGATGATCATCATTTCGCACGATCGTCACTTCCTGAACTCGGTGTGCACGCACATGGCCGACATGGACTTCGGTACGCTGAAGGTCTGGCCGGGCAACTACGACGACTACATGCTCGCGTCGGCGCAGGCGCGCGAGCGCCAGGCCGCGGCGAACGCACGTGCGAAGGAGCGCGTGGCCGAACTGCAGGACTTCGTGCGCCGCTTCTCGGCAAACAAGTCGAAGGCCCGCCAGGCGACGAGCCGCGCGAAACAGATCGACAAGATCAAGATCGAGGAATTCAAGCCGTCGTCGCGGCAGAACCCGTTCATCCGCTTCGAGTTCGAGAAGAAGCTGCACAACGTCGCGGTGGTCGCCGAAGACATCACGAAGAAGTACGAGCGCACGATCTTCCAGAACTTCAACCTGTCGGTGCAGCCGGGCGAGCGCATCGCGATCATCGGCGAGAACGGTGCGGGCAAGACGACGCTGCTGCGTTCGCTGCTGGGCGCGCTCGAGCTCGAGCACGGCACGGTGAAGTGGTCCGAGAACGCGAACGTCGGCTACATGCCGCAGGACACGTACGAGGAATTCCCGAACGACATCACGCTGATGGACTGGATCGACCAGTACCGCAAGGACGGCGACGACGAGACGATGGTGCGCGGCACGCTCGGCCGCCTGCTGTTCTCGTCGGACGACATCAAGAAGTCGGTGAAGGTGCTGTCGGGCGGCGAGAAGGGCCGCATGATCTGGGGCAAGCTGATGCTCGGCCGCCACAACGTGCTGCTGATGGACGAGCCGACCAACCACATGGACATGGAATCGATCGAGTCGCTGCAGATCGCGCTCGAGCAGTTCGAAGGCACGCTGATCTTCGTGTCGCACGACCGCGAATTCGTGAGCGGGCTGGCGAACCGGATCATCGAAGTGCGTACCGACGGCTCGCTGTTCGACTTCGGCGGCAATTACGAGGAGTTCCTGACGAGTCAGGGGCAGGAGTAAGAATTACTGCGTTGTTCCAAGACCACCGTTCATGTGTCCCGGATTGTCCCGTCGGGACAACGACAGTGTTGCTCTGTAGAGGACACTAGACGAGGCGCGTAAGGCGTATTGCTAGAAATGCGAAAGGCCCACATCGGCAGTTTGTCGGTGTGGGCTTCTTAATTTCCAGTCCGTACGAATATGCCGCCGATGGCGGAGCTAATGCGAGCCACTTGAGGGACTATGCAGCGGGCTGGGGGCATGCGCAGGATTGTTCGAGGGACTGTCTAGTGGAACACGTTGTGGAGAGGGTAGAGCGGGTTGGGGTGCGAGCCTTTACGCTTGATCCGCTTTAGGAATTCTGGACCGATCCGAGCGCGAGTTTTACGGCAAACTTGACCATGAACCAGTTTGCTATCCTGTTCGGCGAGCGGTTTATGCAGGCGCGTGGATAACGCGCTGTTCAACCGCCTCGCCCACAAAAATGCGGACAGGTTCGTTTGTGTTCGCGGAAACCGAGCTAAAAATTGCGCCGGCTATTCGTGCCCGCATACTCCGCCCGCGCTCACACGTGCTCGGGCCTGCTTCAACGCGTATGCGATCTGTTCTTCGGTGAGCGTGCTCTTCTTCACGACATGACCTCCTAGTCTCGATGACAACGTCATGTCAGAATTTCCCACTTTCAAATAGGACAGTCTCGTGGGCTAGGGTCAATTGCGGTTTCCTCCCGCGAATCGACTTCGAGTAAATTACCCCCGAACACCCCCCGCCATCCCATTCCGACCCGGAGCCGCCGCCGCGATGCAGGACCGTCCCTTACCGCTCGACCTGTCCGCCCTTGCGCCTAGCCTGTATGCGCAGGGCACCGAGGAGGGCATCCTCGCGCGCCTGATGGAGCGGATCGCGCCGACCCACCGCTTTTGCGTCGATATTGGCGCGAGCGACGGCCTGCGCAACAGCAATACCGCGCGACTGCTGCGCGAACAGGACTGGTCCGGCGTGCTGGTGGAAGGCAGCGCGTACCGCTTCGGCAAGCTGGCCGCCCACTACGCGGGCGCGGACCGCGTTCGGCTGCACCACGATCGCGTCCAGCCCGACACGGTCGATTCGCTGCTAGCCGATGCGAACACACCGGCCGACTTCGACCTGCTGTCGATCGATATCGACGGCAACGACTACTGGGTCTGGCGCGGCCTGCAGGCGTACCGGCCGCGCATCGTCGTGATCGAATACAACCCGTACTACACGCCGCCCGAACGCTGGGTCATGTGCTTCAATCCGGATCACGAATGGGACGGTTCGACCTACTACGGCGCGAGTCTCGAGTCGCTCGTTCGTCTCGGCAGGCAGAAGGGCTACGAACTCGTCTGCTGTGACGACATGGGCAACAACGCGTTCTTCGTACGGCAGGACCTGTATCCGTTGCTCGGCATCGCGAACAACGATCCATCGGTGCTGTTCCGGCCGGCGATGTACAAGCTGCGCTACGTCGGGCACAACACGTTCCTGACCGGTCATCCGTATCGGCACGGGCCGGCCGAGCACATCTGAATGAGCCCGCTCGCCGCCACCTTCGACGCGATCCGCCGCGCCTATGCGCTTCGCGGAAGCGACGCGCCGCGGCAGGTCGGCGAACGCGTGTGGCATCTGCCGACCGATGACGGCGGCGTGGCGGTCAAGCTGTACGCGCCCGAGCATCATGCTCGCGCGGCCAAGGAGGCCGCCGTTCTCGCGCACTTCGAAACGCACGGCGACGCCCGCCGTCACGTTCAGACGCTGAAACGCACGACTGCCGGCAAGCCGTTGTGGAGCGGCGCGGGCGCGCATGCGATGCTGACGCGCTGGGAAACCGGTCGGTTCAGAACCTACGATACGTTTTCGCGTGACGAGTGGGCTGCGCTCGGCGCGAGTCTGGCCGCATTGCACCTGGGCCTCGAGCAACTGCGCCTGCCGACGCCGGACACGCTCCGCTCGCGGCTGGCCGCGCTCGACGCGGACGCGATGCGCGTCAGCCTGCTCGATGCATCGCGCCGCGCAGGCTCGAACGACGGCGCCGCGCACCTGCGCCGCTACGTCGATCTCGCGCTGCGCATGCTCGACCGCTACTATCCGGGCAGCATCGACGCGTTTCCCGCCGACGATCCACAACATCCGATTCACAACGACTACAACCAGTTCAACTATCTGTTCACGGGTACGCTGCCGCCGCTCATTCTCGACTGGGAAGCGTCGATCGGTGCGCCGCGCGAATACGAACTGGTGCGTTGCCTGAACCATCTGCCGCTCGAGGCGCCGCAGATGGCCGAGGCGTTCGTGCTCGCGTATCGGCAGGTGCGGCCGGTGAATCCCGCGCACATCGGATGGGCGGTCGATGCCGCGTGCCTGCAGCACGCGCTGAAGCTGTGGGTCGTGCAGGGCTGGCTCGACGATCCGTCGCGTTTCGCGGCGCATCTGGACGGCGCGGTGACGATGGCGTCCGCGATGGCGGATGCGCGCGACCGTCTGGTCGCTTTCTTTCTCCGTTGCGTGGAAGCAGGACGCTGAAGTGAATGTGAATCCGAACCCGATCCCGAATCCGGTGCCGTCCGGCGAGCGGCAGCATGTGTTCCCGCCGCCGCTGGATCGCGACTATCGTGTCGAAGGCGGACGCATCCTGACGCGTTCGCTGGAAGCGCATATCGTCGATCACTGCAACCTGACCTGCGCGGAATGCTGTTCGCTGTCGCCGCTGCTGCCCGAGTGGCACGCGAGCCCCGATTCGATCGAAGCCGATCTGCGCAAGGCCGCCAAGGTGCTGCGTCCGCGCATGTTCAAGCTGGTCGGCGGCGAACCGCTGCTGCACCCGGCGCTCGTCGAGCTTGTCGAGCGCGTGCGTGCCACGGGCATCGCGCCCGTGATCTCGGTCACGACGAACGGCCTGAAACTCGGCGAGATGCAGGACGCATTCTGGCAGGCGGTGGATGCGCTGACGATCTCGCGCTACCCGAAGCCGTCGCTGGCGCCCGACCTGATCGCGTACATCGAGCATCAGGCCGCGCGTTTCGACGTACGCCTGAACTGGAAGGTGCAGGACGTGTTCACGACGATGAACCGGGCGCAGCCCGGCACCGATCGCGACGCCGCGCAGCGCCTGTATCACGATTGCTGGATTCGGGAGCGCTGCCATATGATTCGCGACGGCATGTTCTACACGTGCACGCGGCCGGCGCATTTCCACACGCTCTACAAGGGCGAGAAGGATTTCCGGTCCGACGGCCTGCCGCTGCGCGACGACGCGGGCATGCTCGACGCGATGCTCGCGTATCTGCAACGCGAAGCGCCGCTCGAGGCATGCCTGCATTGCCAGGGCGGCAGCGCGCCGATGGCGCCGCATCGCATCCTGAAACGCATTGAAGTGAATACCTTGAAGGCTCGTTATCCATGATCGTCGGTACGCGCGACCCGTTCGGCTTCGACCGGCTTCACTACCATCCGCGCAGCGGCGCGACGGCGTCCGGCATCCGGGAGGTCCTGCGCATGTCGGGTCAACCGGCCGGCGAGCCGGACGCGGCAGCCATCGCGGGCTATCTGGGCGGCGCGCGTCTGGTCGGACGCACCGTGCTGCGCGACGTGCTTGCGGTGCCGCCCGGACACGCGCTGATCCGCTCGCCGCAAGGGCTGACGGTGCAGCCGGCGCTCGAGCAGCCACGGCATGCCGATCTGGAAACCGTGCTGCGCGCGTCGCTGCAACGCGCGCTCGACAGCGGCAAGCGCGTCGCGCTGGCGTTGAGCGGCGGGCTCGACTCGGCGCTGTTGCTTGCGCTGCTGCGCGAACTCGGCGCGCTGCCGCACGTGACGTGCTATGTCCTCGTGACCGACCTGCCGGACTATTGCGAGCGCGACGCCGCACTCGAACTGGCCGCGCAGATGCAGGCTGCCGTGCGGATCGTGCGCGCGAACGAGGCGGATTTCGTCGCGGCGCTGCCCAGAACGACGCATGCGGTCGAGGAGCCGATGTTCAACCTGCATCCGGTCGCGAAGCTGCTGCTGGCCGAGGCGATGGCCGCCGACGGCATCGAGGTGGCCATCACGGGCGACGGTGCGGACCAGGTGCTGCGCCGCGACCGGTCGGCCAACTATCTGCCGTTGTGCCACGCATTGTTCGATGCGGCGTCGGTCGACCTGCATCCGCCGTTCGTCGACACCGCAGTCGTCGCGCATCTGACGAGCGTCGCGCCCGATCCGGACAAGCAATGCCTGCGCGATCTCGGCGCGCGCCTGAACCTGCCGGACCGTCTCGTGCACGGACCCAAGCGCGGGCGGCTCGCACCCGCGATGGACCTCGCGCCGCTGCTCGATCGCGAACGCACGCGTGCACTCGCGGATGCGCTCGGTCTGGCCGCGCCCACGCTGCAGGCGGATACCGAACGCGTACTGTGGACGACGCTGTCGCTGATCCTCGACCACCTCGATGCCACGCATCGATCAACCTGATTCGCTCATGAAACGCATCCTGTTTTGCGTGGTGCCCGAGAAGGGGCACGTCAATCCCTGCATCGGCCCGGCGCAGCATCTGCGCACCGCCGGCTGCGACGTCGCGTTCTACGCGCCGGCCGACATCAGTGCGCAACTCGACGGGGCGGGCGGCTTCGCGTTCGTCGGGCCGCGCGAGATGCCCGAACGCCACGACCTGTCGCGCGGCGCGAGTTTCGCCGCGAACATTCGCGATGCGGACTGGCTGCGGCACTGGATCCGCACGCTGCTGATCGATCTCGCACCCGCGCAGGTGGACGGCATCCGCGCGGTGCTGCGCGACTGGCGGCCCGACGTGGTCGTGATCGATCCGCTGCTCTATGCCGCGGCGATTGCCGCCGAGCTGGAAGGGCTGCCCTGGGTGTCGATGTCGAATTCGCTGAATCCGGTGCTGCCGGACGATCTCGATTCGGAATTGCTGCGCACCGTGCGATGGCTCGTTCCGGAGCGCACGCGCCTGTTCGCGCGCTACGGGCTCGACGCGCGCTTTCGCGGTTGCGACATCCTGTCGCCGCACCTGACGCTCGCATTCACGACCGACGCGCTGGTCGGCGCGCCGCCGCCGGGTGTCGAACTGGTCGGCCCGGCGCTGCCGTCCGGCCCGCGCGGCGACGAGACGCCGTTCCCGTGGGAACGCCTCGACGCGGATCGCCCGCTCGTCTACATGTCGCTCGGCAGCCAGCTCTACTATCACCCCGATGTGTTCGCGAAGGTCATCGACGCGACGCGTGCGACCTCCGCGCAACTGGTGCTGTCGGTGGGCGAACTGGTCGACTCGGATCTGCTGCCGGCCGACGACGACCGTGTGGTCGCGGTGCGTTATGCGCCGCAACTGGCGCTGCTGCGGCGCACGCAGGCGTTCGTCAGCCACGGCGGCGCGAATTCGGTGATGGAGTCGCTTGCGTGCGGCGTGCCGATGCTGCTGTCGCCGTTCTGTAACGACCAGTTTCATTCGGCGCATTTCGTCGAGCGCGCCGGCGCGGGTTGCGTGCTGGATCTGCAGCAGGCCGGCGTGGCGGACATCGCCGATGCGCTCGAACGCCTGTTGCGTCCCGGTTCGTTGCGCGAGCAGGCGGCGCGAATCCGCGCGAGTTACGCCGGCGACGGCTCGGCGCGGGCGGCCCGCCTGATCAGCGCACTCGCTTCAGGAAACCGCCTGGCGACAGCGTCATGAGCACGCGGTCCTCGATGTCGTGGTCGACCTCGAAGCGGTCGTCGCGGGCGAGAAATTCGCGTACGGCAGTGGCCGGATTGTTGCCCTTGCCGTACGGCTTGCCGTCGAACATCGACTCGGGCAGGTATTCCATGATGGTATCCATCACGATCGCGTGACTGCCGGGCGTCACGAGCGTCGCATAGCATTCGAGTTCGCGCAGCACGTGTGCGTGGGTATGCGTGAGATCGAGGATCGCCATCACGCGCGCGCCGTCGCGAATCCGGGCGCGCACCGATGCGAGCGTGTCGGGCGCGCACGACTCGCCTTCGATCAGCGTCATGCGATGGGCGAGCCGGTGCGCCTGCAGGCGCTGCCGGACCTCGTCGCGCAGGCGCGGTTCGATCGCGACGACATGGCCGCGATCGCCGGCCAATTCCAGCATCGATGCGGAAAACACGACGCCGCCGCCCGCCGCGATGCCGGTTTGCACGATACAGTCGGGGCGTTCGCGCCAGATCAGTTCCTGGAGCGCGAGCATGTCGCCGGGCAGATGGAAGAAGCGCTCGCCGAGCCAACGGGTCTGGAACAGATGGTCGAATTCGGCGGCGCGCGTCAGCCATTCGATGTTGATGTCCCGCATGCGGGCTGAAGGACGCTCTGACATGGTCAATGCAACAAGTAGGAGTGACGTGGAAACGCTGGCATCGTGGCTGCACCGGCACTGGAACCTGCGGCCGGCGCGCCTGCAGGCGCTGTCGTCGGGCCATACTAACAAAACGTATCTCGTCGAGTGCGATCCGGGGCGTGCGGTGCTGCGTGTGTCGTGGTCCGGCAAGCCGGTCGAGCAGGTGCATCGCGAGGCGACGATACTCGGCCAGCTCGACCGAACGCACGCGGCGCCGATGCGGCCCGCGCTGCCGCGGCTGCGGCCGACCGTGGATGCGCAATCCGGCGTGCAGACGGCCGATGGACGCTGGCTGCATCTGTTCGAGCATATCGACGGCCGCCCCGGCTTGCCCGACGACGCGCAGGCGGGCGCACGCGATGCGATGCGCGTGCTCGCGCATCTGCATGCGGCGCTGGCCGCGATACCGGCAGGCGAATCGGCGCCGCTGGCGTGGCTGTCGGCGCGCCATGCGCGCGTCGCGGCGCGTGCGATGCCGGCGTTGCCGGACGACTTGAACGGCGAATACGACACGGTGCTCCGGCGGATCGGCGCGCTTCTCGATGCCGCCGCGCGCTGGCTGACCGGGCCGGCGCATTGGCTGCACGGCGACTATCACGCCGGCAACCTGCTGTATGAGGGCCATGCGGTGAAGGGCGTACTCGACTTCGACGATGTCGGGCAGGGGACGCAATGGCTCGAGGCGGCGTTCGCGTCATTCGCGCTGTCGCGCGATGCGGGGCGGGACGATCGCTTCGTATTCGACGCGCAGCGATGGGAGGCCGGCCTGCTCACCTATGTCGAGACGCGTCCCGATCGCGCACCGGACTGGATGCGCGCCAATCGAGATGCGTTGACGGCGCTGTTCTGCGCGGATCAGACGCTGATCCATCTGGAAGCCGCGCAGCGCGGCCTGTGGGTGCCGGGGCCCGGCATCGGTTTTCTCGGTGGCTGGCGTCACTTGCTGGGCGACGCCGCGCGCGGACACTGACGGTCGATTGCTTCAGCGCTTCCGGTTCAGGAACAGGCGCACGGCTTCGACCGTGTTGGGCCGCGCTTCACCGTGCCGCGATCCGTCGTGCAGGCAGAACAGCACGTCGCGATGCCGCGCCGTACAGGCGTCGACATGTGCGCACATCGCGTCGAACAGCACCTGCGGCGATGGTGCCGGCCGCTGCCAGTCGTCCAGTATCGCGGTCCAGCCCGTGTGTTCGCGCTGCAGGCGCATGAGCACGCCGGTGCGATCGTCGTGCGGCATCAGCCCGTACGGGAGACGCAGCGGAATCGCGTCCGGCGCGGGCATGCCGGCTTGGCGATAGGCGTCACGGATCAGCGCGTCGGTCGTTTCGATCTCGTCGACCAGCACGTCGTCCGCCAGTGCGCCCGGCCGCGCGTGCGAATGAGTGTGATTGCCGAGCCGGTGGCCTTCGTGCGCCATTCTCGCGGCGACGTCGAGCGCGCCGGCCAGATGCTTGCCGAGCAGGAAGAAGGTCGCTTGGCACGATGCGTCGCGCAGCACGTCGAGCAATGGCGGCGTCGAGGGGCCGGGGCCGTCGTCGAAGCTGAAGTGGATGGACATCGCGGGTGGGGGCGTCAAAGGTGTACCGGCGGAACGATCGCGCAGGTCGGTGCAGGTCGCGCGGGCTACTGAATCGGCTCGATCGCCAGCGGACAGGCGCCGATCGGCCGCAAGCGCGTACCCGTCCACTCGTAGAAGAACCGCGCGGCCTTCGCGTTGCTGTCGTCGCAATCGTCGTTGAAGCAGCCCGCGACGATCAGCAGCCTGCTGTCGGGGCGGAAATCGACGCGCTCCTCGTCGTTGCCCATCACGCCCGCGACGGCCTGAATGCCGGGCATCGTATACGTCGCACCGGTGTACTTGTCGACGATCGCGAAATTCCGGCAATCCGTTCCGCACCCCCAGATCGCGACGCGGTAGTGGCCGGCGAAATTGGCCGGTTGCGTGAACTCGTCGCGGATGACGGTGCGGTAGAGACGAGCTTCCTTGCCGGTCAGCCGCGGCGCGCGGGCCGGCGTAGGCGGCGCGGTTCCCGGGCGGGCGGGGTAGCGCGCGAACGACGGCGACGGACAGTCAGCGGCGGATGGCGTCGCGGGCGCCGGCTGGGCCGCCGTCGCCCAGCCGGCCAGCATGGCCGAGGCGCCGGCCGTCAGCAGAAGTCGGTATGCACGCATCACGCGATCGTCCTTGCAGGTTGAGGAGCAGGCCGCCGCATGCACGGCGATCGCACGTGCACATGCCGATGTCGCGGCGGGCGGGACCGGTTGGTCCCGCAGCGCGATTCTATGATGCTTTGTGTGCGTCGGCCGTATGTTGGTCGTGCGTTGTCGCTGGCCTATGCGTCGGCTTCGGCTTCGGCTTCGACTTCGACTTTGGTGCGGCGAGGCGGGTGAACCGATACCGAACGGATGTCCGCAAGCGACACCGGCCGTCGGCGCGGCCGGTGTCCGTTTACGCGTCGCACAAGTCCTGCATGTCGTCCATGATCGCGCGTTCCGCGAGCGCCACGTAATCGCCCGACGCCGTCCGTTCGACCCGCGCATCGACGCGGTACGCGCGTCGCAAGTGCTGCGGCGTCAAGACGTCGGCGGGCGCGCCGTCGGCGACGAGGCCGTCGGCGCCCAGCAGCACGAGCCGGTCGCAGAATCGCGACGCGAGATTCAGGTCGTGCAGGGCGACCACCACGACCGCGCCGCGCCGGCGCGCCGCGTTGCCCACGGCTTCCAGCGCGAGCAGTTGCCAGCGCAGGTCGAGGGCGCTCGTCGGTTCGTCGAGCAGCAGCAGCGGCGTTTCGCGCACGAGCACCTGCGCGAGCCCGACCATCTGCCGCTGCCCGCCGGACAACCGGTCGAGCGGCGACATCGCCAGCGCTTGCAGCCGCAGCCGCTCGAACACCTGCTGCAGCCGCAGGTCGCGCGCCGCGTCGGACAAGCCGCCGCAGGTCGCGCGCAACGCGCTGCGCACGGCTTCGTACACGAGCAGCGAAGACGGTTGAGGCAGCGTCTGCGGCAGGTAGCCGACCTGCCGCGTGTGCTCGCGGCGCAAGCCGCGCAGCAGGTCGAACCCGTCGAACGCCGCATGGCCGTGCGCCGTCGCGAGCCGGGCGAGCGCCCGCAGCAGCGTCGACTTGCCGACGCCGTTCGGCCCGAGCAGGCCGATCATCGTGCCGGGCATGACGGGGGCGAGCGACAGCCCGTCGAGCACGACTCGCGCGCCGTAACGCACGGTCAGGCCGTCGAGGTGCAGGGCGCGCTTATCCATCGAGCCTCCTGCGCCGGCTGACGAGGATCATGAAGATCGGCACGCCGACCAGCGCGGTGATGATGCCGATCGGCAGTGTCACGCCGGGGATCAGCGTCTTGCTGAGCACGGATGCGCCGGCCAGCATGATCGCGCCGGCGAGCGCGGCGCCGGGCAGATAGTAGCGGTGCTCGTCGCCGACGAGCAGCCGCGCGACGTGCGGCCCGACGAGGCCGACGAAACCGATGGTGCCGACGAACGACAGCGCGGTTGCCGACAGCAGGCTGATGCGCACCAGCGTGACGAGCCGCAGCCGCTCGACCGCGATGCCCATGCTGCGCGCCTGTTCGTCGCCGGCGCGCAGCGCGGTCAGCGACGCGACGTCGAAGCTCGCCCAGACGGCGCAGGCGCCGAGCACGCACGACAGCAGCGCGATCTTGCTCCACGTCGCGCGTGCGAGGCTGCCCATGCTCCAGAACACGATCTGCTGGAGCGCGTTCGCGTCCGCGAGAAACTGCAGCAGCCACAGCAGCGCCTCGAAGCTGAACATCAGGCCGATGCCGAACAGCACGACGGTTTCCGTGGTCGCGCCGTGTCGCCACGCGAGCCAGACGATCAGCAGCGTCGCGAGGCTCGCGCAGCAGAACGCGCCGAGCGACAGCGCGATGTTCTCGTTCCAGAGCACGACGTGCCAGCCCGAGATCACGACGAGCGATGCGCCGACGCTCGCGGCGGCCGACATGCCGAGCGTAAACGGGCTCGCGAGCGGGTTGTTCAGCACCGTCTGCATCTCGGCGCCGGCGAGGCCGAGCGACGCGCCGACCAGCACGGCCATCAGCGCGTACGGCAGGCGCACGTCCCACAGGATCACGCGCTGTTCGAGCGGCAGCGCATCCGGCCGGAACAGTCCGGCGACGAGATCCGCGATCGGGAACGGCGAAGGGCCGGTGCCGACGTCGACGACGAGCAGGGCGCCGAGCACGCCGGCGAGGAACAGCAGCGCGCCGACGCGTCGCGCGGCGACTGCGCGGTAGCGATGCTTCAGCGAAGCGGCGGCAGTGGCGGCAGCGGGTGACGTGGCGCTCATGCGGCGTCTCCCGTGGCGGGTTCGCCGGCGATGCGCGCGGCGAGCATCGCGCTGGGTACCACGACGCCGCCGTGGTCCTCGCCGTCGATCAGGTGGAATGCGGCATCGAGCCCCGGACGGCGGCCGACGCGCCGGACGAAATCGCCGGCGGAGCTGACCTGCCTGCGCGCCTGTTGCCGGCGCATGCGTTCGGCGTCGGGATTCGACGTGTCTTCCTCGCGGCTGCCCGCGGTGACGAGCAGCCGCAGGGCGGGCGCGAGCGGCGCCGCTTGCGCGGCGAACCGGTCGGCATAAGGCAGCAGCGCGCGGTCGCCCCACCAGATCGACGGGCTCGCCGCGACATAGCGCCCGAAAAGGTGTGGGCGCGTGAGCATCGCATACAGCGTGAGCAGGCCGCCGTACGAATGACCGAACAGCGTCTTGCGCACCGGGTCGACGGATACCTGCCGGGCCAGCCAGGGCTGCACCTCGTGCTCGATGAAATCGAGGAAGCGATCCGCGGCGAGGCTGCGTCCGTCCGGCAGCGGCGCGAGCGTGTAGTCGTCCACGCGGGCGGCCATGTCGTACGGCCCGTCGGTCGGATAGCCGATGCCGAGCACGACGGGTTCGGCATCGGGCGTGCCGTCGGGCCGCGCGCGGCGATTGCGGACGAGTTGCGCGGCAAGCGGGAACAGCGCGTTGCCGTCGAGCACGGTCAGCACCGGATGGGGCGCGGCGCCGGCCGGTTCGGCGGGCAGCGCGACGAACAGCCGGCGGGTCTTGCCGGCGACCGTCACGTCGAACTGATGGCTGTTCGGCACCTGGACGGCGGGCGCCGTGTCGAGCGCCGGCCAGCCTTGCGCCTGCGCGGCGAAGGCGGGCGCGAGCCGGCCGCCGAGCGAGCCCGCGAGGCCGGCGACGAGCAGCGAGCGGCGCATCGTGGAAGAGGGCGACGCCATGTCAGGAACCTTCCTGCACCCAGTATTCGCCTTGCAGCGCAACGGGCTGGAAGCGTCGCACCATGGTGTCGAACGTGCTGCGCGGATCGAGATCGGCGAACAGTGCGGGATGCAGCCATTTGGCCAGGGCCTGCACCGCGACGACGTTGAAGGGCGAGTTGTAGAAGTGATGCCAGATCGCGTAGGCCCGACGCTCGCGGACCGCGCGCAGCGGCGCGATCTGCGGGCGCTGCAGCGACCGGTCGAACGAGCGGGTGGCGGTGTCGCGCGACACGCCGGCGCCGAGCGCGATGCGCAGCGGTGCGCTTTGCAGCGTCTGCGTCGAGCCGATGCCGGTGCCGATGTAGAAATCGGGCTGGCGGCTGAGCAGGTATTCCGGATTCAGCGTGCCGTGCTCGCCGGGCACGCGGCCTTTCGCGATGTTGTTGCCGCCGGCGGCGTCGAGCAGGCGGCCCATCATGCCCGTCATCGTGTCGCAGCAATCGCTCGACAGGCCGACGCGGCTTTCGAGGAACACGCTCGGCGCGGCCGGTTTCGCGTTCGCGAGCCGGGTGCGGACGAGATCGAGCTGCGCCTGCCAGTAGGCGTTGAAATCCGCCGCGCGCTGCGGCGCGCCGAGCACCTGGCCGAGCAGTGCGATGCTGCGCGTCGTGTTCGCGAGCGGGTCGTGGCGGAAGTCGACGAAGACGATCGCGACGCCCGCGGCCTCGAGCCGCGCCAGCGTCTCGCGGTCGCGCTCGCCGGGGCCGTGGCCGCCGCCGAGACCGAAGATCGCGACTTGCGGGCGCAACGCGAGCGCCCGTTCGTCGCTGAAACTGCCGGACTGCGAGCGACCGATGCGCGGCACGTCCTTCAGGTGCGGAAACCGGTCGAGCCATTGCGCATAGCTGGCCGGGTCGAGTTGCTCGAAATCGCCCATCATGCCGACGAGACGGCGCGCGGGATCGGGATCGACGACCGCGAGCGCGGGCAACAGGCGCCCCTCGCCGAGCAGCACGCGTTCGACGCGCGCGGGAATCTTGACCTGCCGACCGGCGAGGTCGGTCACGGTCGTGTCCGCGTGCGCCGCATGCATCGCGAGCCAGCCGCACATCCATGCGCCGAGCATGGCCCACATTCCACTTGTCTTTTTCACACGACTCCCGATACGATATAAATGATAATAATTCTCATTTAATTGTAGCCGAGCAGCGGGGCATCGACGCATGCCGGCTGTTTGATCCAGCGACGAAACAGTTTGTGCGGGCGCACGGCGCACGCGACGGGGTATCACGACATGACAGCGCAAACGTCAGCTGCTTTCCATTCCGGCGGCCATCGCCATGCCGCGCACGTTGCGCGGATCCGCGAGGTTCGCCCGGGCCTGTGCATCCACGCGGACGACGCGACCGACGAACTCGACGCGGTGATGTCGGGGCAGTGCACGCCGGGCCTGCATCTCGTGCTGTTGCTCGAAGGCGCGCTCGACGTGTCGTACGGCGACCGGCGCGTGGTGCTGACGACGGACGGGCGTCGCGCGAGCCGCGCCGCGCCGCCGCCTTCGCTCCGGATGCAGTCGTTCCTGCTCAACGCGGTGCAGCCGGATACGTTCCGCCGGCGGCTCAGCAAGGGCGGTTATGCGCGGCGGGTCAGCCTGGCGATGTCGGGCGAGTGGCTGGGCCATCTGCAGGCGGCAAGCCGTGGCGCGTTGCCGGAGCGGCTCGATGCGATGCTGTCCGCGCACCTGGCGATCCGCTTCTGGCAGCCGACGCCGCGCGCGACCGCGCTGGCCGAGCAGATCGTCAGGCCGCCGACCTGCCAGCCGATGCTGCAGGCGATCTACCTGGAAAGCCGGGTGCTGGAACTGCTCGCCGAAGCGTTCGCGCCGCTCGAGGCCGACGCGCAGGCGCGGCAGGCCGCGGACGCGGCGCTCGGATCGCGCGACTACCGCCGGATGGCGGAATTGCGCGCGTTCCTGGCGAGCGATGCCGCGCAGGATCTGTCGCTCGACGATATCGCACGCCACGCCGGTATGAGCGCCAACGCGATGCAGCGGCAGTTCCGCGCGGCCTACGGCACGACGGTGTTCGACTTCATCCGCGAGCATCACCTGCAGCGCGCGCGGCTGGCGCTCGAGCGCGACGCGGTCAGCGTCAAGCAGGCCGCGGCGCTGGCCGGCTACACGAGCGCGGCCAATTTCGCGACCGCCTACAAGCGCCGCTTCGGCGTCACGCCGACGCTCGCGCGCCGCAGCGACCGCCGCTGACCGCGCGGCCGACGCCGCTCAAACGAGTTCGAAGCTTACGCAAATATTTCGGCACATTACATATTTCATAATGGAAATGAGAATCAATCACATTATGAAACGTCGAAAGTGCCACCATGTCGAGTCAAGCTGCGAACCTTGCAATGAAGCCGGCCGTCGTTGCCGGCCTGTATCTGATGGGCGTGTCGGGCGCGTGGGCGCAAGCGCCTGAGCGGCCGGCCGAGCCGGCGGTTGCGTCGGCCGTCGCCGCCGCGCCGGTTGCCGGCGATGCGCCGGCCCCGACCGCGCTGAAGGAAATCGTCGTCACGGCCAGCCGTCGCGAGCAGGCGATCCGCGAGGCGCCCGCGAGCATCTCGGTGATCGATCGCAACGACATCGAGGCGAAGCCTTATACGTCGCTGGCCGAGATCGTCGGCAATGTCGAGGGCGTGAGCGTCGTCGGCGCGTCGCCGAACGACCAGGACATCTCGATTCGCGGGATGCCCGGCGAGTACACGCTGTTGCTCGTCGACGGTCGCCGGCAGAACACGCGTGAAACGATGAATCGCGGCACCTCGGGCGTGCAGTCGAACCTGATGCCGCCGCTTTCCGCGATCGAGCGGATCGAGGTCGTGCGCGGGCCGATGTCGTCGCTGTACGGCGCCGACGCGATGGGCGGCGTGATCAACGTGATCACGCGCAAGGTCCCGAAGCGCTGGGGCGCCACGATCACGGCCGGCAGCGTGTGGCAGCTCGAATCGAACCAGGGCGATACGCAGAGCGTCGACTTCTGGCTCGGCGGCCCGCTGAAATCCGACGTGCTCGGGCTGCAGGCGTCGGGCCGCCTCCTGCATCGCGGCGAGGACAGCATCTATTACCCGAACAGCGGAACGGGCGGGGCGAACGGGCAGCGGATCGGCAGCTTCGACGTGAAGCTGGCGGCGAAGCCCGCGAGCAACCAGGACGTGAGCGTGAACGTCGGGCACGAGCAGCTCACCTATCTGAGTACGCCGGGCAAGAGCGATGCGCCGCTCACGCCGCGCACGGCCGCGACGGCGATCACCGAGACACGGCACGTGCGCGATTACTGGGGCATCACGCACGACGGCCGCTGGGGCTTCGGCAACACCACGGTGTCGCTGTACGGCGAGCGCGGCGTGCAGGACCAGTGGACGCCGGTCGGGCGTTCGCCGGTGAAGCCGGCGCTGACCGACACGATCCTCGAGGCCAAGGCCGAGGTGCCGTGGTGGGGCGAGCGCAACATCCTGACCGTGGGCGGACAGCACATCTGGTCGCGGCTGTCGGGCGTCAGCGTGCAGGATGCGGTGCCGAAGGGCCACGGCTCCAACGCGGATCGCGTCACGCGCGACGCATGGGCGCTGTTCGGCGAAAACGACTATTTCTTCAACGACCGCTTCACGCTGACGACGGGCGTGCGGCTCGATCACGACGATCGCTACGGCAGCCACGTGAGCCCGCGCGTCTACGGCGTCTACAAGTTCAGCCAGGCGTGGACGGTGCGCGGCGGCGTGTCGACCGGCTTCCGGCCGCCTTCGCTGCGCCAGAGCACGGGCGGCTACTGCATGACGTCGGGCGGCGCGGCGGGCGCGACGCCCGGCACGCTGTGCGGCAATCCGGATCTCAAGCCGGAAACGAGCCTGACCGAGGAACTCGGCGTGCGCTACGACATGGGCGACACCTATGCCGGGCTGACGCTGTTCAACAACCTGTTCAAGAACAAGGTGTCGAGCTACGACACGGGCAAGCCGGACCCGCGCTCGCCGGGCCGCAACCTCTACGTGTACGACAACATCGACCGCGTCAAGCTGTACGGGCTCGAACTCGGGGCGGGCACGCGCGTGCTGCGCACGCTGAAGGTGTCGGGCACCTACACGCTGACCCAGTCGCGCCGCGAAGGCAGCGGCGAGAAGGCGTTCAACGGCAGCTCGCTCGACGGCTATCCGCTCGACAAGACGCCCAAGCACAAATTCAACGTGCAGGTGGACTGGACGCCCACGGCCAAGCTCGACCTGTACGCGACGGCGAACTACATCGGCAGCGAATACTGGGCGGCGTTCCGCAACGGCGCGCAGGGCGTGCGCGAACGGCCGTCGACGACGACCTTCGATCTCGGCGGACGCTACCGGATCGACAAGCGTTTCTCCGTCAACTTCGCCGTGCTGAACCTGACCAACAGGATGGTTCCGATCGACGACCGCACGCGTGCGACCGGCGTGAACGGCAACTGGCTGGTCGATCAGGGGCGCCGCGTCGCGGTGAGTGTCACCGCCGAAATGTAACGGCATGGCCGGCGCGCCGCGCCGGTTCGTTCAATTTGGAAACCGATGTCATGAAAGCCCTGTCACGAATCTCCAATCCATCAGCATTCCATAGCATGAGGTCCGCCGCATGCCGCTGTCCGTCCGTCATGTCCGATGCGGGCGCCCCGCAGCCCGTTCCCGGCGCGTGGGCGCGCTTCCTGAAACGCGCTGCGCAGGTGCCGGCATGACGGTGTGTGTCGAGTCCGAGATCCGTCCGGCGCCGTTCGTCAGCACGGCGGAAGTCACGTGCGCGCAGGCCGATCGCGTGCTGTTCAAGCTGTGCAAGCACTACGCGATCAAGGTGCCTGTCGTGTTCGACGCGCACCGTGCGACGGTCGACTTTCCGTACGGCACCTGCCGGATGGAGCGTACCGGCGACCTGCTGCGGATACGCTGCGAAACCGATTCGGCCGACAAGCTGGCGCAGATGCAGTACGTGATGGCCGAGCATCTGGTCCTGATGTCGCGCAATCGCGAACTCGCGATTGCATGGCAGCGGGCGGACTGACGGCATGCGGCTTCCGTTCGACGTCGATGCGGGATGCCCGGGCGCTTTTTCGCGACCGGTGCGCGGTGCGACGGTCGCCCGGCGACCGGCACGTGCAGCGGCGCTGCGCCGCGGCGCCGGCGACGCCGCGCGCCCGCACGGGCGGGCCGACGTGGCCGGCACACGCCGGCCTCCCTTCATTTCTTCCTTGCGAACCGATCCATGTCCACCGCCTCCACCGACACCCTGAACGCGCCGGCCGATGCCGGCGCGTCGTTCCTGCCGCTGCTGCTCGCGAACTTCGCGATGGTGGCGGGCACCTATGCGTTCGTCACGATCGCGGGCCCGATGGCGCGGCGCATGAAGCTCGAACCGCTGCACATCGGCGCGATCATCGGCGTGGTCGGGCTCGTCTGGATGCTCGCCGCGCCGCGCTGGGCGCGGGCCGCTGACCAGCGCGGCCGGCTGCCGGCGATGCGCGCGGCGATCGGCGGCTTCGTCGCCAGCTCGTTGCTGCTGACGGGCTACGTCGGATGGGCGCTGCGCAACGGCGGCTCGGCCGTCCCGGCCGTCTGGGTCGGCTTCGTCGCGCTGCTCGTGACGCGTGCGGCCATGGGCGGCTGCTACGCGGGGCTGCCGGTTGCCGCGACCGCGTGGATCGCGGACCGGACGGCCGTGACGGGACGCGCGGCGGCGATCGCCCGGTTCGGCGCGGCGGGCGCCGTCGGGATGGTCGTCGCGCCGCCGCTCGCGGGCTGGATCGCCGGGCACGACATGACGCTGGCATTGGGCGTGTTTGCGTTGCTGCCGCTGGCGGGGCTGGCCGGATTGCGCCGGCTGCGCGACAGCGGCGAACACGCGACGCGGCAGGCGCCGCCCCGGCTGAAACCGACCGAGGCGCGGCTGCGGCTGCCCTGGTTCAGCGCGCTGGCGCTGTACAGCGCGGTGATGATCGCGAACAGCGCGCTCGGCTTCTACGTGATCGACCGGCTGGGCGTGAGCGCGGCGGCGGCGCCGCTGACGACCGGCTATGTGCTCGGCAGCGCCGGCCTCGGCCTGATCGTGACGCAGGCGCTGGTCGGGCGTTTGCGGTCGGTCGCGCCGGCGCAGTGGCTGCGCTGGGGGGCGCTCGTGGCGGCCGCCGGGTTCGCCTCGGTCCTGATGGCCGATGCGGCCCGGCCGCTGTGGGTGTGCGCGAGCTACCTGGTCGCGGCATGCGGAATGGGCGCGGCGTTTCCCGCGGTGGCGGCGCTGGCGAGCGAGCGCGTGGCGCCGCACGAGCAGGCCGCCTGCGCGGGGGCGATGTCGATGGCCCAGGGGCTCAGCATGGTGATCGGTCCGCTCGTCGGCGCCATGCTGTACGAAGTGCATCCGGCCATGCCGTATGCATCGATCGGTGCAATCCTCGCGATCGTTGCCGTCGCCGCGGCGCGGCCCGGATCGCGGGCACGGCACGCGTAGCGGCATCCGTATCCGTGTCGGGCGGCGTGCCGCGCGACGCCCGTCGCGCGAACGACGGGCCGCCGCCGCCGCGAGCGACGTCAAGCTTTGTCAAATTGTCGAAAATTCGCGCCGCCGGGTGCATCCGGCAGCCTCACGGGGGCTGTCATGCGCAGGTCGATTGAGTATCCTTGGATTCGATTCGCGGTACTCATGCAGTCACAACCGGGAGGCTTTACATGAACGCACGTTTCTACCGCGCGGCCGTTGCAGGCGCGCTGATCGGATGGCTTGCGCCGTTTTCGGTGGCCCATGCGCAGCTGGGCGACGTCCTGAAGCAGGTCGGAGGCGGCGGCGACTCGGGCGGCAGCGCGGGGGGCGGTGCGCTCGGCAACCTCGGCGGCCTCGGCGGCGCATTGACGGGTGGCGGCGGTTCGTCGCTGATGCCGGGCAGCACCGGCAACGTCGCGGGCCTGCTGCAGTTCTGCATCCAGAACAACTATCTCGGCGGGGGCGCCGGCGGCGCGTCGTCGGTGAAGGACGCGCTGATGGGCAAGCTCGGCGGCAACGCGTCGTCCGACAGCGGCTATACGAGCGGCGCGAGCGGGATCCTCGACGCAGGCAACGGCAGCAAGCTCGACCTGAGCGGCGGCGGCCTGAAGCAGCAGGCGACCAAGCAGATCTGCGACAAGGTGCTCTCGCAGGCGAAGTCGCTGCTGTAAGCGCGTACCGCGCGCGGCGGCGCCCGGGGCGGTGCACGGCGCACCGACCCCGCCGGTCGTCGCGACGGCCGCGCGCACCTCGACGCAATCACGGGCGGCCGCGCGATGCCGCGGCTCGCGCGCATGCGCTCAATCGGCCAGCCGCTTGTCGGCGAGCGCCTTGCAGCAGTCTTCGTATACCCATTGCACGAGTTTCGCCCGATAGTCGAGATCGTCGGTATCCACGATTTCCTCGACCGCGTCGCGCGCCCACGATGCGTCGACGAACCCGGCGTGCCGCTTCGCGATGTCCTGCGCGACCGCCGCGAGCCGGGCGATCGCGAGCCAGTCGGCCTGGCGGTGATGGCGGTCGAGCCAGCGGTGCGCCGCCTGGACGTGAAACGCGGCGTCCGGCCACGATTCGTTGAGGTAAAACGCGCCGAGGTTGCCGCAGGTGAGCCAGCAAAGCAGCTCAAGGCGGTCTTGCGAGCCGAGGGTGTGGGATGCGTCGGACATGGCAGCGCTCACGAAATGCGTCGATTCCGGGCGGCGCCGGTTGCAACGGGCCGGTGCCGATAATAAAAACATAGCACGATGCGGGCCCGGTCGCGCACCCGGGCGGATGCTGATTCGGCGCTGGCGGAATGGATATTGCGCCGGCGCTGGCGGCCGACGGCGGGAGGCGCGTGCGACGGGAATCGGAAGGGCGGGGGCGCGAGGGGGGGGGCGGCCGGGGGG
>NZ_JPGM01000084.1:0-1763 GCF_000731655.1 Burkholderia sp. MSh2
ACAGCCGATAAGCGTGAGCGCTCAACTTTGCGAGAAGCTCTGGAAAGGAGGTGATCCAGCCGCACCTTCCGATACGGCTACCTTGTTACGACTTCACCCCAGTCATGAATCCTACCGTGGTGACCGTCCTCCTTGCGGTTAGACTAGCCACTTCTGGTAAAACCCACTCCCATGGTGTGACGGGCGGTGTGTACAAGACCCGGGAACGTATTCACCGCGGCATGCTGATCCGCGATTACTAGCGATTCCAGCTTCATGCACTCGAGTTGCAGAGTGCAATCCGGACTACGATCGGTTTTCTGGGATTAGCTCCCCCTCGCGGGTTGGCAACCCTCTGTTCCGACCATTGTATGACGTGTGAAGCCCTACCCATAAGGGCCATGAGGACTTGACGTCATCCCCACCTTCCTCCGGTTTGTCACCGGCAGTCTCCTTAGAGTGCTCTTGCGTAGCAACTAAGGACAAGGGTTGCGCTCGTTGCGGGACTTAACCCAACATCTCACGACACGAGCTGACGACAGCCATGCAGCACCTGTGCGCCGGTTCTCTTTCGAGCACTCCCACCTCTCAGCGGGATTCCGACCATGTCAAGGGTAGGTAAGGTTTTTCGCGTTGCATCGAATTAATCCACATCATCCACCGCTTGTGCGGGTCCCCGTCAATTCCTTTGAGTTTTAATCTTGCGACCGTACTCCCCAGGCGGTCAACTTCACGCGTTAGCTACGTTACTAAGGAAATGAATCCCCAACAACTAGTTGACATCGTTTAGGGCGTGGACTACCAGGGTATCTAATCCTGTTTGCTCCCCACGCTTTCGTGCATGAGCGTCAGTATTGGCCCAGGGGGCTGCCTTCGCCATCGGTATTCCTCCACATCTCTACGCATTTCACTGCTACACGTGGAATTCTACCCCCCTCTGCCATACTCTAGCCTGCCAGTCACCAATGCAGTTCCCAGGTTGAGCCCGGGGATTTCACATCGGTCTTAGCAAACCGCCTGCGCACGCTTTACGCCCAGTAATTCCGATTAACGCTCGCACCCTACGTATTACCGCGGCTGCTGGCACGTAGTTAGCCGGTGCTTATTCTTCCGGTACCGTCATCCCCCGACTGTATTAGAGCCAAGGATTTCTTTCCGGACAAAAGTGCTTTACAACCCGAAGGCCTTCTTCACACACGCGGCATTGCTGGATCAGGCTTTCGCCCATTGTCCAAAATTCCCCACTGCTGCCTCCCGTAGGAGTCTGGGCCGTGTCTCAGTCCCAGTGTGGCTGGTCGTCCTCTCAGACCAGCTACTGATCGTCGCCTTGGTAGGCCTTTACCCCACCAACTAGCTAATCAGCCATCGGCCAACCCTATAGCGCGAGGCCCGAAGGTCCCCCGCTTTCATCCGTAGATCGTATGCGGTATTAATCCGGCTTTCGCCGGGCTATCCCCCACTACAGGACATGTTCCGATGTATTACTCACCCGTTCGCCACTCGCCACCAGGTGCAAGCACCCGTGCTGCCGTTCGACTTGCATGTGTAAGGCATGCCGCCAGCGTTCAATCTGAGCCAGGATCAAACTCTTCAGTTCAAACCTGTTACTGTTTTCGGTTCCGTTAAGAACCGGTCGCTCACTCAAAGCTGACAGGAATATGAATTGCTTCATAAACCTGACTTACTTTAGTGTGAGACTCTTGATACTTTTGCTATCTGATCCGAGGATCAGCTCGCTTCCATCAAGCGCCCACACTTATCGGCTGTTAATTTTTAAAGAGCAA
>NZ_JPGM01000085.1:0-34939 GCF_000731655.1 Burkholderia sp. MSh2
CAGTTCAAACCTGTTACTGTTTTCGGTTCCGTTAAGAACCGGTCGCTCACTCAAAGCTGACAGGAATATGAATTGCTTCATAAACCTGACTTACTTTAGTGTGAGACTCTTGATACTTTTGCTATCTGATCCGAGGATCAGCTCGCTTCCATCAAGCGCCCACACTTATCGGCTGTTAATTTTTAAAGAGCAATCTGCGAGGAACTTCGTGTTTCTCAGCAGCGCTGCGTTTTCAGCAGCAGAGAAGCGAGATTATGAACCGTGTTTCGCAGCTCGTCAACAACTTTTTTACTGCTTCGTTGCGACTGCGGGGTTCAACTTCCTGGGCCAGTTGCGCGCTCCAGACTGCAGCACACCACCAGCTTCGCTTCCCCTTCCGCGCCGTGTTTCCGTTAGCGCGAAAGAGGCGTGATTGTAGGCATCCGACCCGAACCGCGCAAGCCCCTTTGTGAAAATATTTTGAAAACCCGCCGTGCGCTGCCGCGCACGGCGGGTCGGGGCTCGGCTGACCGATCAAGCATACCGGCAACCGGAATCGACGGGCCGCCGGCAATTCCAGCCGGCACCGCCCGATCAGCGATTCTTGAACGCCGGCTTCCGCTTCTCGACAAACGCAGCCATCCCTTCCTTCTGGTCTTCGGTTGCAAACAGCGAATGGAACAGGCGGCGCTCGAAGTGGACACCTTCGGCCAGCGTCGTTTCATATGCGCGGTTCACCGACTCCTTGACCATCATGACCGCCGGCAGCGAGAACTCGGCAATCGTCGCCGCCGCGGCAATCGCCTCGTCAAGCAGCTTATCGGCCGGCAGCACACGCGACACGAGGCCCGCGCGCTCCGCCTCGGCGGCGTCCATGAAGCGGGCGGTCAGGCACATGTCCATCGCCTTCGCCTTCGACACCGCGCGTGGCAGGCGCTGCGTGCCGCCCGCGCCCGGCATGACGCCCAGCTTGATTTCCGGCTGGCCGAACTTGGCCGTGTCCGCCGCGAAGATGATGTCGCACATCATCGCGAGTTCGCAGCCGCCGCCCAGCGCAAAGCCCGAAACCGCGGCAATGATCGGCTTGCGGATCTCGCGGACCGTCTCCCAGTTGCGCGTGATGTAGTCGCCACGGTAGACATCCATATAGGAATAGGTCGCCATCATGCCGATGTCCGCGCCGGCCGCGAATGCCTTCTCGCTGCCCGTCACGACAATCGCGCCGATGCCGTCATCCGCATCGAACGCCTTCAGCGCTTCGCCCAGTTCATCCATCAGCGCATCGTTCAACGCGTTCAGCGCCTTCGGACGGTTCAACGTCACCAGCCCGACACGCCCCCGGGTCTCCACCAGGATGTTCTCGTAAGCCATCTATTTCTCCTCGATCAATGAAATGAGAAACGCCTCGCACATGCGAATAATTTGATGCTACCATTCTCCGACCAACCGGTCGGTTAATTAATCGATCCAACCCCTCTCAACGTCCACCAGGCCGCCGCCATGACCCATGCACTGTTCACGAAGCACGAAGACACGCTGAAGCACGCACTCGCCGCCATCGAGAGCCGCGGGTACTGGAGCCCGTTTGCTGAAATGCCGAGTCCCAAAGTGTACGGGGAAAGCGCAAGCGCCGACGGCGAGGCCGCGTTCAAGTCGCACCTCGACACGACGTTCGCGCTCGACCAGCCGTCGTCCGGCGAAACGGTCGGCGCGGAACGGTCGCCGTACGGCGTCGCGCTGGATATCCGGTATCCGAAGTCGACGCCCGACGCCCTGATCGCCGCCGCGGCCGCCGCGCAACGCACGTGGCGCGACGCCGGCCCGAGCGCCTGGATCGGCGTCAGTCTTGAAATCCTCGCGCGCCTGAACCGCGCAAGCTTCGAGATCGCCTACAGCGTGATGCACACCACGGGGCAGGCCTTCATGATGGCGTTCCAGGCCGGCGGCCCGCACGCGCAGGATCGCGCACTCGAGGCAGTCGCCTATGCATGGGACGAACTGCGCCGCATCCCGGCCGACGCGCACTGGGAAAAGCCGCAAGGCAAGAACCCGCCGCTCGCGATGCACAAGCGCTATACGATCGTGCCGCGCGGCACCGGGCTCGTGCTCGGCTGCTGCACGTTCCCGACCTGGAACGGCTATCCGGGCCTGTTCGCCGACCTCGCGACCGGCAACACCGTGATCGTCAAGCCGCATCCGGGCGCGATCCTGCCCCTCGCGATCACCGTCCGGATCGCTCGTGAAGTCCTGCGCGAAGCCGGTTTCGACCCGAACGTCGTCACCCTCCTCGCGACCGAACCCAACGACGGCGCCCTCGTTCAGGACCTGGCGCTGCGCCCCGAAATCAAGCTGATCGACTTCACGGGCAGCACGCAGAACGGCACGTGGCTCGAACGTCACGCCCACCAGGCACAGGTGTATACGGAGAAGGCCGGCGTCAACCAGATCGTGATCGACTCGACCGACGACCTGAAGGCTGCCGCCAAGAACATCGCGTTCTCGCTGGCGCTGTACTCCGGCCAGATGTGCACCGCTCCGCAAAACATCTATGTGCCGCGAGACGGCATCCGTACCGCGGACGGCCATGCGAGCTTCGACGAAGTCGCACAGGCGATCGCGATTGCCGTGCAAAAGCTCACGGGCGACCCGGCACGCTCGGTCGAACTGATCGGCGCAATCCAGAACGAGAGCGTGACGGCACGCATCGACGATGCGCGCCGGCTCGGCCACGTGCTCGCCGACAGCCAGACGCTCCAGCACCCCGCCTTCCCCGACGCCCGCGTGCGCACGCCGCTCGTGCTGCAACTCGACGTGGCCGATCGCGAGAAATTCACGCAGGAATGGTTCGGCCCGATCTCGTTCGTCATCGCGACCGACTCGACCGCGCAGTCGCTCGATCTCGCCGGTGAAATCGCGGCGGAACACGGCGCGCTGACGCTCTCCGTCTACAGCACCGACGACACGATCGTCGAGGCCGCCCACGACGCGGCAGTGCGTGGCGGGGTCGCACTGTCGATCAACCTGACTGGCGGTGTGTTCGTCAACCAGTCGGCCGCGTTCTCCGATTTCCACGGCACGGGCGCGAACCCGGCGGCCAACGCGGCGCTGGCCGACCCGGCGTTCGTCACCAACCGGTTCCGCGTGGTGCAAAGCCGCGTCCATGTTGCCCCGAAGGCGGCGCCCGCGGAAGCTGTCCAACCGGCATAACCCGAATGGCCGACGTGCAAACGCCGCCACGTTCCCTACCATGAACGAATCCGCCACCCGGCGGGTTCGTTGCTCATCGATACGCCCATGACAGACGCCTACATCTGCGACGCGATTCGCACCCCCATCGGCCGCTACGGCGGCGCCCTGAAAGACGTCCGCGCCGACGACCTCGGCGCGGTACCGCTCAAGGCGCTGATCGAGCGCAACCGCAACGTCGACTGGACGGCGATCGACGACGTGATCTACGGCTGCGCGAACCAGGCCGGCGAGGACAACCGCAACGTCGCGCGCATGTCGGCGCTGCTCGCGGGCCTGCCGACCGACGTGCCCGGCACGACGCTGAACCGGCTGTGCGGCTCCGGGATGGACGCGGTCGGCACGGCCGCGCGCGCGATCAAGTCCGGCGAGGCTCGCCTGATGATCGCGGGCGGCGTCGAGAGCATGACGCGCGCGCCGTTCGTGATGGGCAAGGCCGCGAGCGCGTTCGCGCGCCAGGCCGACATCCACGACACGACGATCGGCTGGCGCTTCATCAATCCGCTGATGAAACAGCTGTACGGCGTCGACTCGATGCCGGAGACGGCCGAGAACGTCGCGATCGACTACGGCATCAGTCGCGCCGACCAGGATCTGTTCGCACTGCGCAGCCAGCAGAAGGCCGCGCGCGCGCAGCAGGACGGCACGCTCGCCGACGAAATCGTCGCGGTCACGATCGCGCAGAAGAAAGGCGACGCCATCGTCGTCTCGCGTGACGAACACCCGCGCGAAACGTCGCTCGAGGCGCTGGCCAAGCTCAAGGGCGTGGTACGCCCGGACGGCTCGGTGACGGCCGGAAACGCGTCGGGCGTCAACGACGGCGCAGCCGCGCTGCTGCTCGCCAATGCACAGGCGGCCGACCAGTATGGCCTGCGCCGCCGCGCGCGCGTCGTCGGCATGGCAACGGCCGGTGTCGCGCCGCGCGTAATGGGCATCGGCCCCGCGCCGGCCACGCAAAAACTGCTGCGCCAGCTCGGCATGACCATCGACCAGTTCGACGTGATCGAGCTGAACGAGGCGTTCGCATCGCAGGGCCTCGCGGTGCTGCGCATGCTCGGCATTGCCGACGACGATCCACGCGTGAACCCGAACGGTGGCGCGATCGCGCTCGGCCATCCGCTCGGCGCATCGGGCGCCCGGCTCGTGACCACGGCGCTCCACCAACTCGAGCGGACGGGCGGCCGCTTCGCGCTGTGCACGATGTGCATCGGCGTGGGCCAGGGCATCGCACTCGCGATCGAACGCGTGTAACCGACGCACCGCACGCCTATAACGAAGTCATGAAGGAGATACCGCATGTCCTATCAGGCGATTCAGCTGGATATCGATCAGGCCTCGCACGTGGCCACGGTCACCCTCAACCGCCCCGACAAGCTGAACAGCTTCACACGGGCGATGCATCGCGAACTGCAATCCGCACTCGATGACGTCGAAGCGTCCGGCGCGCGTGCGCTGATACTGACGGGTGCGGGGCGCGGCTTCTGCGCGGGGCAGGATCTGGCCGACCTCGACTTCACACCCGGCGCGTCCACCGATCTCGGCACGCTGATCGACGAGCATTTCAATCCGCTGATCCGACGCCTGCAGCGCCTGCCGATTCCGGTGATCGCCGCCGTCAACGGCACCGCGGCCGGCGCGGGCGCGAATCTCGCGCTCGCATGCGACCTCGTGTTCGCCGCCCGCTCGAGCAGTTTCATCCAGGCCTTCGTCAAGATCGGGCTCGTCCCCGATTCGGGCGGCACGTGGTTCCTGCCGCAACGCATCGGCATGGCACGTGCGTTGGGGCTCGCGCTGACCGGCGACAAGCTCGGCGCCGAACAGGCCGAACAGTGGGGCCTGATCTGGCGTGCAGTCGACGATGACGCACTCGTCGCGTCGGTCCGCCAGCTCGCAACCCAGCTCGCGCAGCAGCCTACCCTCGCGATCGCATCGATCAAGCAATCGATGCGCGACAGCGTCACGAACACGCTCGACCAGCAGCTCGACATGGAGCGCGACCTGCAGCGCAAGCTCGGCCAGTCGCACGACTATGCGGAAGGCGTGAAGGCATTCATCGAGAAGCGTGCGCCGCGCTTCGAGGGGCGTTGACATGACGAATGCCGCCGCCACGCTCGACCCCGACTCGCTCGCCCGCGCCGCCGCACGGGCCATGTACGACGCGGACGCATGCAGCCGCGCGTTCGGCATGGAAATCGCCGAGGTCCGCGCCGGTTACGCACGCCTGCAGATGCGCGTGCGCCCGGAATTCCTGAACGGGCATCAGACCTGCCACGGCGGGATCATCTTCACGCTCGCCGATTCGACGTTCGCGTTCGCGTGCAACTCGTACAACCTGAACACGGTCGCGGCCGGCTGCTCGATCGAATACCTGCGCCCGGTGTACGGCGACGACGTGCTGACGGCCGAGGCGATCGAGCAGGCGCGCGCCGGCCGCCAAGGCATCTACGACATCCGCGTCACGAACCAGGCCGGCGAAACCGTCGCGATGTTCCGCGGCAAATCCGCCCAGATCAAGGGCACGGTCATCCCGGAAGACCGCTGACGCCGACGGCTCGCACATAACAAACACTGGAGACAGCATGACTACCCCGCTTCCGCTCGAGCCGATCGAGACCGCCTCACGCGACGAGCTGACCGCGCTGCAGCTCGAACGCCTCAAGTGGTCGCTCCGGCACGCGTATGACCACTCCCCCGTCTATCGCCGCAAATTCGACGACGCGGGCGTCCATCCGGACGATCTGAAAACGCTCGCCGACCTGTCGCGTTTCCCGTTCACGACGAAAAGCGACCTGCGCGACAGTTATCCGTTCGGGATGTTCGCGGTGCCGCAGGACCGGATCTCGCGCATTCATGCGTCATCGGGCACGACCGGCAAGCCGACGGTCGTCGGCTATACGGCCGGCGACATCGACACCTGGGCGAATCTCGTCGCGCGCTCGATCCGCGCGGCCGGCGCACGCCGCGGCGACAAGGTGCACGTCAGCTACGGCTACGGCCTGTTCACGGGCGGGCTCGGCGCGCACTACGGCGCCGAACGCGCAGGGCTGACCGTGATCCCGTTCGGCGGCGGCCAGACCGAGAAGCAGGTACAGCTGATCCAGGATTTCCGGCCCGACATCATCATGGTGACGCCGAGCTACATGCTGTCGATCGCCGACGAAATCGAGCGCCAGGGCCTCGATCCCGTGCAGAGTTCGCTGCGCATCGGCATTTTCGGCGCGGAGCCGTGGACCAACGACATGCGTGTCGCGATCGAGCAGCGGATGGGCATCGACGCGGTCGACATCTACGGACTCTCCGAAGTGATGGGCCCCGGCGTCGCATCCGAATGCGTCGAGACCAAGGACGGTCCGACCATCTGGGAAGACCATTTCTATCCGGAGATCATCGACCCTGAAACGGGTGAAGTGCTCCCGGATGGTGAGCTTGGCGAACTCGTGTTCACTTCGCTCACGAAAGAGGCACTGCCGATCGTCCGCTACCGAACCCGCGACCTCACGCGGCTGTTGCCCGGTACCGCCCGCACGATGCGCCGGATGGAAAAGATCACCGGTCGTTCGGACGACATGATGATCGTGCGCGGCGTCAACGTGTTCCCGACGCAAATCGAGGAACAGTTGCTCAAGCAGCGCGCGCTCGCACCGCACTATCAGATCGTGCTGACGAAGGAGGGCCCGCTCGACGTGCTGACGCTCAACGTCGAGCCCTGCCCCGAAACCGCGCCCGACACGGCGGCGATCCAGGCGGCGAAACAGGCGCTCGCGCACGACATCAAGTCGCTGATCGGCGTGACGGCCGTCATCAACGTGCTGCCCGTCAACGGAATCGAACGTTCGGTCGGCAAGGCACGCCGGGTCGTCGACAAGCGCAAGGGCTGACGGCCACCGCTGCGCGCGCCGCACGCGGCCCCGAAGCCGTCGCGGCAAATGAAACAGCCCGACCGGCCAACGCCGATCGGGCTGTTTCGTATTTCGCGGCGCCGTCCGTCGGCGCACCGTTCGACGCGACAGGTATATCGCGAGTAGCCACCCCACGGGCGCCGATGCGATCAGATCGATGCGCTCCGCGCGCAACGTCGCGCCCGCGAACTCCGCGTCCGATCGATTGGTGGCCACCCGCGCCGCCTCACGTCACGAATTCGGGAACAGCAGCCACATCCGGCCGACCTGCTTCATCCTGCCGGCCTGATCGCCCGCGTCGTCGCCGAGGCCCCAGAAATAGTCGGCCCGTACGCCGCCCTTGATCGCGGAACCCGTATCCTGCGCGAACACGAGCCGGTTCATCGGCGTATTCGTCAGCGGCCGCGTCGTCTGAAGAAACACGGGTGTACCGAGCGGGATCGACGCCGGATCGACCGCAATCGACCGCTCCGGCGTCAGCGGCACGCCAAGCGCCCCGATCGGGCCGTCCGCGCCGCCGTGCGGTGCATCTTCCTTGGTCGGCATGTCGCGGAAGAACACGAACCGCGGATTCGTGTCGAGCAGCGCGTCGACGCGATTCGGGTTCGCCTTCGCCCACGCCTTGATGCCCTGCATCGTCGCCTGAGCGGGCGTCAACTCGCCGCGATCCAGCAGCCACTTGCCGATCGAACGGTACGGCTGGTTGTTGGTGCCGCCGAAGCCGACCCGCATGACCGAACCGTCGTCGAGCAGCACGCGCCCCGAGCCCTGCACCTGCAGGAAGAACGCCTCGATCGGATCGTCGACCCACACGAGTTCGTTGCCGCTCAGGATGCCGGCGCGCTCGAGTTGCGAGCGTGCCGGCAGCGCCGCGCCCGCGCGATACCCGGCCGGCCAGCGGTAGAGCGCGTATTGATACGGGCCGCGGCGTACACGCGAACCGTGCAGCAGCGGCTCGTAATAGCCGGTCACGAGCCCGTCGAGCGTACCGTCGGTATTCGCGAGCTGGAACGGCGTGAAATACGTCTCGAAGAATGCGCGCGCGCTGCCGACGTCGAGCTCGTCGAGCCGCTCGGCGGCCGCACAGGCGCGCTGCCACGCCGGCTGGCGCGCGAGCCGCACGCAGTTCTGCCGCAGCGCGGCCGTCGCGCCGATCAGCGAATCGTCCTCCCAGCCCGGCACCTGCTGCCACGCAACCGGCGTGAGCCGCTTCGCGGCGACCTGCCCCGGCACGATCGCCGCGCCGGTCGGCGGCTTCAGCGACGAAGTCCGCGTCGGCGCACTGCCGCACGCGGCAAGCAGCGCCGCCGTCGCGGCCGCCGCAACCCAGCCGGCCACCCGGGGCCCAAACCACATACAATGTCCGTTCTTGATGGAAACCGCCATGTCAGATTTTCTCGACCAATATCCGATGCTCATCTTTGCGCTCGAAGCCTTCGTAGCGCTTGCCCTGCTGATCTTCATCGTCGTGTGGACGTCGTCGGGCAGAAAGAAGCACGCCCGCAACAACGACCGCCAGCCGCGCTGACGCACTACGCACGCTCAATGCAGCGTGCGCGGCATGTGCAGCGCAAACTCGTCGACCGGCGCATCGAAACGTTCGCCGTCCTCCGCCACACAGAAGTACGCGCCGCGCATCGTGCCGACCGGTGTCGCGATCACGGCCCAGCTCGTATATTCGAACTGCTCGCCCGGCTGCAGCAGCGGCTGGTGCCCGACGACGCCAAGCCCCTTCACTTCCTGCACGTGGCTCTCGCTGTCCGTGATGATCCAGTGACGCGCGATCAGTTGCGCCGCGACCTGCCCGGTGTTCCGGATCGTCAACGTGTACGCGAATGCGTATTGACGGTGATCGGGGTCGGATTGTTCCGGCAGATAGCTGGTTTTTACTGAAACGGTGAACTGATACTGACTCATGATGTTTCCGCCGTAGGTAAGCACACGCGCCGACTCGAGCGGCCGGGCCGCGGGCGCGCCGCATTGGTTCGGCATTCTATGCGCAATCGGGCCGCCGCCGCACGGCCCGCCGCCGCGCGCCGGGTCGCCGGACGGTAGAATGTCGGTTTTGCGCCGCAACGTCCCCGCTCCCCTGCCATGACCCAATTCCGCATCGCTCCCAGCATCCTGTCGGCCGATTTCGCTCGGCTCGGCGAAGAAGTCCGCAACGTGGTCGCCGCCGGCGCCGACTGGATCCACTTCGACGTGATGGACAACCATTACGTGCCGAACCTGACCATCGGCCCGCTCGTGTGCGAGGCGATCCGCCCGCACGTGCAGGTGCCGATCGACGTGCACCTGATGGTGCGCCCGGTCGACCGGATCGTGCCCGATTTCGCGAAGGCCGGTGCGAACCTGATCAGCTTCCACCCGGAAGGCTCCGACCACATCGACCGCACGCTGTCGCTGATCCGCGACCACGGCTGCAAGGCCGGGCTCGTGTTCAATCCGGCCACGCCGCTGAACTACCTCGACCACGTGATGGACCGGCTCGATTTCATCCTGCTGATGTCGGTGAACCCGGGCTTCGGCGGCCAGTCGTTCATTCCGGAAACGCTGAACAAGCTGCGCGAGGCACGCGCACGCATCGACGCGTACACCGAGCGCACGGGCCGCGAGATCCTGCTCGAGGTCGACGGCGGCGTGAAAGCCGACAACATCGCGGAAATCGCGGCGGCCGGTGCCGATACCTTCGTCGCGGGTTCGGCGATCTTCGGCAAGCCCGACTACCGCAAGGTGATCGACGAGATGCGCGCCGCACTCGCCACCGTCGAGCGGAGCTGACGCCGTGGCCGAATCGTCGCTCGCCGGGCACGCGCCGGCCGGGGCCGCAACGGACGCCCCCCCGATCCGCTTCACCTCGCCACGCATCGACGCGGCGCTGATCGACCTGGACGGCACGATGGTCGACACGGCCGACGATTTCACGGCCGGCCTGAACGGGATGCTCGCGCGGCTCGACGCGCCGGCCACATCGCGCGACGAGGTGATCGGCTACGTCGGCAAGGGTTCCGAACACCTGATCCAGAGCGTGCTGAAGCCGCGCTTCACGGCGGACGAAGCGCACGCACGCTTCGACGACGCGCTGGCGATCTACCAGACCGAATACGCGAAGATCAACGGCCGCCACACGCGTCTCTATCCGGAGGTGACCGCCGGCCTGGACGCGCTGCGCGCAGCCGGCATCCGGCTCGCGTGCGTGACGAACAAGCCGCACCGCTTCGCGATCGAACTGCTCGAACAATACGGGCTGGCCGGCAGCTTCGGCATCGTGCTCGGCGGCGACAGCGTCGCGCGCAAGAAGCCCGATCCGCTGCCGATGCTGACGGCCTGCGACGCGCTCGGCGTCGCACCGGGTTCGGCGGTTGCGATCGGCGACTCGGAAAACGATGCGCTGGCCGGCCGCGCGGCGGGGATGGCGACGCTGACGGTGCCGTACGGCTACAACCACGGCAAAGCTATACAAACGATAAATTCGGATGGTATAGTCGATTCGTTGCTGGTCGCAGCCCGCGCGATCGCCGCGCACAACGCCGGCCGGCCAACCATCTGATTATTTCTTCCATCCGCATGTTTCTGAATAAAAAACGGAGTCTGAGCAGCATCGACCGGGGAGCCTGGCCCTGGCGTCGCTGGTCGCGCTAACCTCTTCGATGAGGTACGCTGAAGCACGTCTTCAGCGCCGTTTTTTATCTCGCTGCGCATCCGCGCGCTGATCGTCGCACCACCTCGGGTTCCACCGTGTCCGAACGCTTGCGTTCAGGAGCGGCCGCAGACTCGCGACGTTCACGCCCGGAGTGCCGGCCGGCAACAGGCACTTCTCGATCGACCGCCCTTTCGCCGACGGCACCCCGCGCAGCGTCAAGTGATCCCTGGCGCCCGCGCCGCTCGTCCCGAACAGGACCGGAACATGACCGAACTCGAATTCCAATCGCTCGCGAACGAAGGTTACAACCGCATCCCGCTGATTGCGGAAGCCCTCGCCGATCTCGAAACGCCGCTGTCGCTGTACCTGAAGCTGGCCCAGCCCGAACGCGCGGGCGCCAACTCGTTCCTGCTCGAATCGGTGGTCGGCGGCGAACGCTTCGGCCGCTACTCGTTCATCGGCCTGCCGGCGCGCACGCTGGTACGCACCCGCAACGGCGTCTCGGAAGTCGTGCGGGACGGCCAGGTCGTCGAAACGCATGACGGCGACCCGTTCCAGTTCATCGAATCGTTCCAGGCGCGCTTCAAGGTGGCGCAGCGCCCGGGCCTGCCGCGCTTCTGCGGCGGTCTCGCCGGCTATTTCGGCTACGACGCGGTGCGCTACGTCGAGAAGAAGCTTGCCCACACCGCGCCGCGCGACGATCTCGGCCTGCCCGACATCCAGCTGCTGCTGACCGAGGAAGTCGCGGTCATCGACAACCTCGCCGGCAAGCTGTACCTGATCATCTACTCGGACCCGGGCCAGCCCGAGGCCTACGCGAAGGCGAAACAGCGCCTGCGCGAACTGAAGCAGCGCCTGCGCACGACCGTGCAGCCGCCCGTCACGTCGGCGAGCGTGCGCACCGAGACGTTCCGCGAATTCAAGAAGGACGACTATCTGGCCGCCGTGCGCCAGGCGAAGGAATACATCGCGGCCGGCGAGCTGATGCAGATCCAGGTCGGCCAGCGGCTGACGAAGCCGTACCGCGACAACCCGCTGTCGCTGTATCGCGCCCTGCGTTCGCTGAATCCGTCGCCGTACATGTATTACTACAACTTCGGCGATTTCCACGTGGTCGGCGCGTCGCCGGAAATCCTCGTACGCCAGGAGAAGCGCGGCGAGGACCAGATCGTCACGATTCGCCCGCTCGCCGGCACGCGTCCGCGCGGCAATACGCCCGAGCGCGACGCGGAGCTTGCGACCGAACTGCTCAACGACCCGAAGGAAATCGCCGAGCACGTGATGCTGATCGACCTCGCGCGCAACGACGTGGGCCGCATCGCGGAAATCGGCTCGGTCCAGGTGACCGACAAGATGGTCATCGAGAAGTACTCGCACGTGCAGCACATCGTCAGCTCGGTCGAAGGCAAGCTGAAGCCCGGCATGACGAACTACGACGTGCTGCGCGCGACGTTCCCGGCCGGCACGCTGTCCGGCGCGCCGAAAGTGCGCGCGATGGAGCTGATCGACGAACTCGAGCCGGTCAAGCGCGGGCTGTACGGCGGCGCGGTCGGCTACCTGTCGTTCTCGGGCGAGATGGATCTCGCGATCGCGATCCGTACGGGCCTGATCCACAACGGCAACCTGTATGTGCAAGCGGCGGCCGGCGTCGTCGCGGATTCGGTACCCGAATCCGAATGGCAAGAGACCGAAAACAAGGCGCGCGCGGTACTGCGGGCGGCCGAACAGGTCCAGGACGGCCTCGATAGCGACTTCTGACCGGAGACTGACCATGCTGCTCATGATCGACAACTACGATTCGTTTACCTACAACCTGGTCCAGTACTTCGGCGAACTCGGCGAGGATGTACGCACCTACCGCAACGACGAGATCACGCTCGACGAGATCGCGCGCCTGAATCCCGACTCGATCTGCCTGTCGCCCGGCCCGAGCAACCCGCAGCACGCGGGCATCACGCTCGACGTGCTGCGCGAATTCGCCGGCAAGAAGCCGATCCTCGGCGTGTGCCTCGGCCACCAGGCGATCGGCGAGGCATTCGGCGGGCGCGTCGTGCGTGCGAAAACCATCATGCACGGCAAGGTGAGCAGGATCGAAACCGACTGCCGCGGCGTGTTCGCCGATCTGCCGAAGCATTTCGACGTCACGCGCTACCACTCGCTCGCGATCGAAAGCGAATCGCTGCCCGACTGCCTCGAGGTGTCCGCACGGACCGACGACGGCGAGATCATGGGCGTGCGTCACAAGACGCTGCCGATCGAAGGCGTGCAGTTCCACCCGGAATCGATCCTGTCCGAGCATGGTCACGCGCTGCTCGAGAATTTCCTGAAACAGGCCCGCGCCGCGGCGGCGCAAGCCGCCTGACGGGAGCATCACGATGACGATTACCCCGCAGGAAGCGCTGCAGCGCACGATCGAACACCGCGAGATCTTCCACGACGAGATGCTGCACCTGATGCGGCTCATCATGCGCGGCGACATGTCGCCCGTGATGGCGGCCGCGATCATCACCGGGCTGCGCGTGAAGAAGGAGACGATCGGCGAAATCGCCGCCGCCGCAACCGTGATGCGCGAATTCGCGAACCACGTCGAAGTCCAGGACAACTCGAACTTCGTCGACATCGTCGGCACCGGCGGCGACGGCTCGCACACGTTCAACATCTCGACCGCGTCGATGTTCGTCACGGCCGCGGCCGGCGCGAAGGTCGCGAAGCACGGCAACCGCGGCGTGTCGAGCAAGTCCGGCAGCGCCGACGTGCTCGAGGCGCTCGGCGTGAACATCGACCTGCAGCCCGACCAGGTGGCCGCGTCGATCGCCGAAACGGGCATGGGCTTCATGTTCGCGCCGAACCATCATCCGGCAATGAAGAACATCGCGGCCGTGCGCCGCGAGCTCGGCGTGCGCACGATCTTCAACATTCTCGGCCCGCTGACCAATCCGGCCGGCGCGCCGAACCAGCTGATGGGCGTGTTCCACCCCGACCTCGTCGGCATCCAGGTGCGTGTGATGCAGCGTCTCGGCGCGCAGCACGTGCTCGTCGTGTACGGCAAGGACGGGATGGACGAGGTGTCGCTGGGCGCCGCGACGCTGGTCGGCGAACTGCGCGACGGCAAGGTGCACGAATACGAAATCCATCCGGAAGACTTCGGCCTGCAGATGGTGTCGAACCGCACGCTGAAGGTGGAAAATGCCGACGAATCGCGCACGATGCTGCTCGGCGCGCTGGACAACCAGCCGAGCGTCGCACGCGAGATCGTCACGCTGAACTCGGGCACCGCCCTTTACGCGGCGAACGTCGCCGAGTCGATCGCGGACGGCATCCAGCTCGCCCGCGAAGCGATCGCGAGCGGCCAGGCGCGTGCGAAGGTCGACGAACTCGTGCGCTTCACGCAGCAGTTCAAACGCTGACTCCCTTTTCGATTTTCGAATCAAGCAGGAACCCACATGAGCGACATTCTCGACCGAATCATCGCCGTCAAGCGCGAAGAAGTCGCGGCGGCCATGCGCAGCACGCCGCTCGAGGCACTGAAACTGGAAGCGTCCGCACGCGACCTGCGCGACTTCGTCGGCGCGCTGCGTGCGAAACATGCGGCCGGCAACGCCGCGGTGATCGCCGAAATCAAGAAGGCCAGCCCGTCGAAGGGCGTGCTGCGCGAGCATTTCGTGCCGGCCGACATCGCACGCTCGTATGCGGCGCACGGCGCCGCGTGCCTGTCGGTACTGACCGACGAGCAGTTCTTCCAGGGCAGCGTCCGCTACCTCGAGGAAGCGCGCGCGGCCTGCACGCTGCCCGTGCTGCGCAAGGACTTCATCGTCGACGCGTACCAGATCCTCGAGGCGCGCGCGATGGGCGCCGACGCGATCCTGCTGATCGCCGCCGCGCTCGACACGCCGCTGATGCAGGATCTCGAAGCCTATGCGCACTCGCTCGGCCTCGCGGTGCTGGTCGAAGTGCACGACCGCAACGAGATGGAACAGGCGCTGACGCTCAAGACGCCGCTGCTCGGCATCAACAATCGCAACCTGCGCACGTTCGAGACGTCGATCCAGGCCACGCTCGACATGCTCGACATGATTCCGCCGGACCGGATCGTCGTCACCGAATCGGGGATCCTGTCGCGCACCGACGTCGACACGATGCGCGCGGCGAACGTGAACACGTTCCTCGTCGGCGAGGCGTTCATGCGCGCCGACCAGCCGGGCGAAGAACTCGCGCGGATGTTCTTCTGATGGCGATCGAAAAGGAAATCAAGCTCGCGCTGCCGGCCGGCCAGGCCGAGGCCGCGCGCCGCTTCTTCGAGACGCTGACCGGCGAACCCGGCCACGACGTGACGCTCGCGAACGTCTATTACGACACGCCCGATCTCGCGCTGGCCCGCTCGAAGAGCGCGGTGCGCGTGCGCCGCACGCCGCACGGCTGGCTGCAGACGTTCAAGACGGTCGGCAGCGCGGAAGGCGGCCTGCATCGCCGCCACGAATGGGAACTGCCGGTCGCCGGCGACGCGCTCGAGATCGATGCGCTCGTCGCGGCCTGCGACGTGCCGGAAGCCGCTGCCGCGCTGCATGACGCGGCCGGCGCCCTGCACGCGCTGTTTCGTACGGATTTTTCGCGTACGCTGTGGCGCATCGCAATCGGCGGCGCGATCGTCGAAGCCGCGGTGGACGTCGGCGAGATCGTCGTCCGGACGGAACATGAAACGCGCCGTGAACCGATCAGCGAAGTCGAACTCGAACTGATCGACGGCCCGGAAACGGCGCTCGCGACGCTCGCCGGCGAACTGCAGCAGGCGCTGCCGGGCCTCGTTCCCGAAAATATCAGCAAGGCGCAGCGCGGCTACCGGCTGCGCGCGCAATAAACACGCATCACGCACGCATGGCAACCCGCAAGACTTCCCGCGCGCCGCAACAGGCGTCGCTGTTCGATGACCCCGTGCCGGAAACGACACAGGTCGATATCCCGCCGACGGCCGCCGAGCCGCCTCCCGCCGGGCGCAAACCCGTCAAGAAAACGGCTGCGCCGGCCGCCGCGGCACCGCGGCCCGTCGTCGCCGACGTTCCGCACCTCGCCGCGCAATTCGATGCGCTGCCGGCCGTCTGGCGCACGGTGCTGAAACCCTTCACCGACAGCGACGCCTACGCGCCGCTGTGCCGCTTCGTCGACGACGAGCGCGCGGCCGGCAAGACGGTCTACCCGACCGACGTGTTCCGCGCGCTGCGCCTGACGAACCCGGACGACGTGAAGGTCGTGATCCTCGGCCAGGATCCGTATCACGGCGACGATCGCGGCACGCCGCAGGCACACGGGCTCGCGTTCTCGGTACCGCCAGCCGTGCGCACGCCGCCGTCGCTGCGCAACATCTTCAAGGAAATCGCCGCGAACTTCGGTCACGACACGCCGCGCCACGGCTGCCTCGACACGTGGGCGCGCCAGGGCGTGCTGCTGCTCAACACCGTGCTGACGGTCGAGCGCGGCGCGGCGGCGAGCCATGCGAAGCGTGGCTGGGAGCAGTGCACGGATACGCTGATCCGCGAACTCGCCGGCCGCCATCGCGGGCTCGTCTTCATGCTGTGGGGCACGCACGCGCAGGCCAAACGCGCCCTGTTCGACGCAAGCGCGCATTGCGTGCTCGAGGCGCCGCATCCGTCGCCGCTGTCCGCACACCGCGGCTTTCTCGGTTGCCGCCATTTCGCGCTCGCGAACGATTATCTGGTCGAGGCAGACCGGGAACCGATCGACTGGCGCCTGCCGGAAGTGGCAGAAACGCTCGCCTGACGGCCGCGCCGCCGATTCTTTCGCCAGCCGGCATGCAAAAACGCCGCGCCCCTTTCGGGACGCGGCGTTTTTTTACCGGACGATGCCGCGGGTGCGGCGCACCCGCATCGACCTTACGCTGCAGCGATCGCTTCGCGTGCGCTGGCGAGCGCGGCGCTCTGTGCATCCGGCCCGAGGTTCAGGCCTTCGGCGTGGATGAAGTTCACATCGGTCAAGCCGATGAAACCGAGGAACGAGCGCAGGTACGGCGTCTGGCTGTCGTTCGGCGTACCCAGGTACTTGCCGCCACGGGCCGTCACCACGTGAACCTTCTTGCCCTTGATCAGGCCTTCAGGGCCGTTTTCGGTATAGCGGAACGTGACGCCTGCACGGGCGATCCAGTCGAAGTACGTCTTCAGTTGCGACGAGATGCCGAAGTTGTACATCGGTGCGCCGATCACGACGATGTCGGCGGCTTGCAGTTCGGCGATCAGTGCGTCGCTCTTCGCGACGATGGCATTCTGCTCGGCGGTGCGCTTGTCGGCCGGCGTGAAGAACGCGCCGAGCACCGATTCGTCGAGGTGCGGCAGTGCATCGGCCAGCAGGTCGCGAACCACGACCTTCGCGCCGGGGTTCGATTGTTGCAGCTTTGCCGTCAGTTCGTTGGACAGCAGCGTGGATTGCGCACCTTGCGAACGTGCCGCGGAATTGATTTGCAGAATGGTCGTCATGTCAGGCTCCAGTAGGGTTGCGCTTCGGTAGCGCGAGTGACGCCATTGTGCGTGGCCGCATCGGCACGAAAAAGCGGGCTCAGGGCGACGGATTGTTGCAACAGCAGAACGATCCCCAATCGCGCCCCGATACCCGCCAGCCTGCGTTCACCCCTTCAGCCAGGCTTCCCGTGCATTGGATACCGCAGCCGGCTTCGCGGCCGCCGTCAGCCGGTAGCGCGCGACCTCGGGGCCGTCGAGCTTCAGTTTTGCGGTGCGCAACTCGTCGCGGCGGAACGCGTGAACCTCGACCTTGTCGCCCGGCCGGTAGCGCGCGAGCAGCGCATCGAGGTTGGTGCCCGTGACGCGCAGCCCGTCGACCGCGATCAGCGTGTCGCCGGCCGACAGCCCCGCGCGATGCGCGGCACCGCCTTCGTAGACGGCCGCGAACGTGCAGTCCGCGCCGCCGCGCAGGCGCGCGCCGATCGTCGGTTTCGCCGCCGCGCCGTTCGCGACTTCGGGCGTGAGCGTCACGCCGAACGGTGCGAGCAGGTCGCCGAGCGGCAGGTCGCGCGTGCCGTGCACGGCATCGGCGAACAGGCGGCCGAGCGCGACGCCGGTCGCCTCCTCGATCAGCGCCTCGACTTCGTTTTCCTCGACGCCCGCCTGCTTGCCGAGGTAGAAGTCGCGACCGTAGCGTTGCCACAGCAGGCGCATCACGTCGTCGAGCGACTTCCGGTTGCGCGTCTGCGCGCGGATCGCGAGATCGAACGCGAGCGCGACGAGCGAACCCTTCGTGTAGTAGCTGACGATCGCGTTGGTTGCGTTCTCGTCCTGGCGGTAGTACTTGATCCACGCGTCGAACGAGCTTTCCGCGACGCTTTGCCTGAGCCGGCCCGTGCCGCGCAGGACGCCGCCGATCGTGCGGCCGAGCGCCGCGAAATATTCGTCCTGCGACATCAGCCCGCTGCGCACCAGCATCAGGTCGTCGTAATACGACGTGAAACCTTCGAACAGCCACAGCAGCGACGTATAGTTCTCGCGCGACAGGTCGTACGGCACGAAGGCCGCCGGCTTGATGCGCTTCACGTTCCACGTATGGAAGTACTCGTGGCTGCAGAGGCCGAGATAGGTGCGATAGCCTTCCGTCGTCTCGGGCCGCCCCTTCGCCGGCAGGTCGGTACGATTGCAGATCAGCGCGGTCGACGCGCGATGCTCGAGGCCGCCGTAGCCGTCGCTCACCGCAAGCGTCATGAACACGTAGCGGTCCATCGGCGCCTGCTTCGATTTCGGCTCGAACAGCGCGATCTGCGCTTCGCACACGCGCTTCAGGTCGGTGCGCAGGCGCTCCATGTCGAGCTGCGTCACGCGTCCCGCGATCACGATGTCGTGCGGCACGCCATGCGCGTCGAACGTCGCGAGCGCGAATTCGCCGATCGTCACCGGATGGTCGGACAGCTCGTCGTAGTTCGACGCGCGATACGCGCCGAACCCGTAGCGCTTCGTGCCGCGCGCCTCGGGCAGCGCGGTGGCGACGCGCCACGCGCGGAACGCCGCGCCGGCCGGTTTGGCGATATCGACCTCGCACGGCGCATCCTCGCGGCCGGCGACGCTCAGGAACACGGCCGTCGCGTTGAAGAAACCGCCCGATTCGTCGAGATAGGCGGAACGCACCGACAGATCCCACGCGTAGACGTCGTAGCGCAGCGTCAGCGCGCCGTTCACGGGCGCGGCCTGCCACGTGTGCTTGTCGGTCTTCGCGATCCGCACCTTGCGGCCCGCGTCGTTGTATGCGCCGAGCGTCACGATGTTGCGCGCGAACTCGCGTACGAGGTAGCTGCCCGGGATCCATGCCGGCAGCGAAAAGCGCTGGCCTTCGGGATCGGGATCGGCAACCGTCACCGACACTTCGAACAGGTGGGCGGCAAGATCTTTCGGGACAATCGAATAGCGGATCGGCTGGGTCATCGTGGCAATCGGTCGAATACGGCGGCGGAAACGAAGAGAGGCGCCGGCAGATCGTGCGGGCGCCCCTCGCTGGCCGGGCCGTGCGGCCCGGCGGATCGGTCGGTTACTTGCTCGAGGCGAGCGCCTGGTTGAGCTGGTCCGCCGACACGGCGCCCGGCAGGCGGCGGCCGTCCGGCAGGAAGATCGTCGGCGTGCCCGTGACGTTCATCCCGCGGCCGAGCGCGAGGTTCTTGTCGAGCGCGGTGGTATCGCACGAGCCCGCGCCGGACGGTGCGCGGTGGTCGAGCATCCAGCTCTGCCACGTCTTCGCGCGGTCGGTCGCGCACCAGATCGCCTTCGACTTCGCGGTCGAATCCGGCGACAGCACCGGGTACAGGAACGTGTAGACGGTCACGTTGTCGACCGACTGCAGCGTCGTCTCGAGCCGCTTGCAGTACGGGCAGTTCGGATCGGAGAACACCGCGATCTTGCGGGCCCCGTTGCCCTTCACGACCTTGATCGCATTCGCGAACGGCAGGCTCGCGAAGTCGATCTTGTTGATTTCGGACAGGCGCGCGTCGGTCAGGTTCTTGTGCGTCTTGGTTTCGACGAGATCGCCGAGCAGCACGTAGTCGCCCGCTGCGTCGCTATAGATGATCTGCGTGCCGAGGTTCACCTCGTAAAGGCCCGCGACCGGCGATTTCGACACGCTCTTGATCGGCGCGTCATTGCCGAGACGGGCCTGGAGCGTGGCTTTCAGCTTGTCGGTGGTCTGGTCTGCCTGCGCGGTACAGCCGAGCGTCGCCATCGTGACGGCCAGCGCCAGCGACGCGATGCGGATCGTTTTTTTCATCGAAATCTTCCTTCAGCTCAATCGGTGTGCACGGCACAGTGTACGCCGTAACGGAACCGTGTCCGACCGGTGAAGCCGCCGAAGGTTCGATCAGCCGAGCGCGGCCGACACGAGCCAGCGCTTCACGAGCGGCTGCGCGCCGACGAACGCCATGCCCGCATTGCGCACTGCCTTCGCAAGCGGGCCCGGCACCGCGAACAGCCGCTGCAGCCCGTCGGTCGCGACCATCAGCGCGCGGATGTCCTCGCGGCGCGAACGCTCGTAGCGGCGCAGCAGCACCGTATCGCCGAGGTTGCGGAAGCTCTCCTTGCCCGCGATCGCGTCGGCGAGCGCCGCGACGTCGCGCAACCCGAGGTTCATCCCCTGCCCCGCGAGCGGGTGGATCAGGTGCGCGGCGTCGCCGACGAGCGCAACGCGCGGCGCGATCAGCTTGTCGACCGTCTGCAGCGCCAGCGGGAAGCCGGCGGCCGGCGTCACGCATTCGAGCGAGCCGACCTGGCCATGCGATACGCGCTCGACCTCGGCCGCGAGCTGCGCCGGATCGAGTGCGAGCAATTCATCCGCATGCGCGGTGTGCGCGGACCAGACGAGCGACACGTGGCCGTCCGGCAGCGGCAGCAGCGCGACGATCTCGCCTTCGTGGAACCACTGCCAGGCCGTCTCGCGGTGCGGCAGCGAGGCCTTGAAGTTCGCGACGACGCCCGTCTGCCGGTAATCGCGCCGTTCGACCCTGGCCCCGATTTGGGAACGCACCCACGAATGCGCGCCGTCGGCACCGACGACGAGGTCGGCCTCGAGCACCTGCCCGGACGACAGCGTCAGCACGGCCGCATCGTCGCGCACGTCGAAACCCTGCGCACGCGCATCGAACCACGTGAGGTTCGGCTGGAACCGCAGCGCAATGTCGAGCGACGCCTCGACCAGCGACGATTCGACGATCCACGCAAGTTGCGGCACCGAAGCCTGGTAGGCGGAGAAATGCAGTTCGGCGTGCGCATCGCCGTACACGCGCATGTCGTAGACCGGCGCGAGCCGGCCGTGGTCGAGCGCCTGCCAGACCCGCAGCCGTTCGAGCAACGCCTGCGAGCTGGAGGACAGCGCGTAGACGCGCGTATCGAACGCGAGATCCGCGGGGCGCGGCGTGGCCGGCTGGGCGAGCAAGGCTGTCTTGTAGCCGGACTGGGTCAGCGCGAGCGCGGCGGTCTTGCCGACGAGCCCGCCGCCGACCACGGCGACGTCGAAGGTGTGGTGGGCAGTCATGGCGGGCATTATAGCCGCGGGGCCAAACCCTTACGCGGCCGGACTTTGCGGGAAATCAGCAGATTCGCATCCGGCCGGCGCGGCGCGACGGCCCGCCGCATCGGCCGTTCGGCGCCAGCCCGGAATCCGGGGCGTCGGCACGGTACAATAGCGTCTTTGACCGTCGGCCCGCCGCGCTCCACGCGCCGGCCGCCCTTTTTTCCCGCGCCGCCGTGCCCTGTCCGGCCGCGCCGCCTTACCCGTCCGAAGGATTCCATGAGTCTCAAATGCGGCATCGTCGGCTTGCCCAACGTCGGCAAGTCCACCCTGTTCAATGCGCTGACCAAGGCCGGCATCGCCGCCGAGAACTACCCGTTCTGCACGATCGAGCCGAACGTCGGCATCGTCGAAGTGCCCGATACGCGCCTGAAGGCGCTCTCCGAGATCGTCAAGCCGGAGCGCGTCGTGCCGGCCGTCGTCGAATTCGTCGACATCGCGGGCCTCGTCGCGGGCGCGAGCAAGGGTGAAGGCCTCGGCAACCAGTTCCTCGCGAACATCCGCGAAACCGATGCGATCACGCACGTCGTGCGCTGCTTCGAGGACGAGAACGTCATTCACGTCGCCGGCAAGGTCAGCCCGATCGACGACATCGAAGTGATCAACACCGAACTCGCGCTCGCCGACCTCGGCACCGTCGAGAAGGCGCTCACGCGCTATTCGAAGGCTGCGAAGTCGGGCAACGACAAGGAAGCGGCGAAGCTCGTCGCGGTGCTCGACAAGGTGCGCGCGCAGCTCGACCAGGGCAAGGCCGTGCGCGGCCTCGCGCTGTCGGACGACGAAGAGGCGCTGCTCAAGCCGTTCTGCCTGATCACCGCGAAGCCGGCCATGTACGTGGCCAACGTGAAGGACGACGGTTTCGAGAACAACCCGCACCTCGACGCGGTCCGCAAGTACGCGGAAAGCGAGAACGCGCCGGTGGTCGCCGTGTGCGCGGCGATCGAGGCGGAAATCGCCGATCTCGACGATGCCGACAAGGAAGCGTTCCTCGCCGACATGGGCATGGCGGAGCCGGGCCTCGACCGCGTGATCCGCGCGGGCTTCAAGCTGCTCGGCCTGCAAACCTATTTCACCGCGGGCGTGAAGGAAGTGCGCGCGTGGACGATCCATATCGGCGACACGGCACCGCAAGCGGCCGGCGTGATCCACACCGACTTCGAGCGCGGCTTCATCCGCGCGCAGACGATCGCGTTCGACGACTACGTCACGTACAAGGGCGAGCAAGGTGCGAAGGAAGCCGGCAAGATGCGCGCGGAAGGCAAGGAATATGTCGTGCATGACGGCGACGTGATGAACTTCCTGTTCAACGTCTGACGATTCTTGCTGGATCTCGGTGGCGCTCAGTAGCGCTTGGTGGACGAGTTGGTCCATTTGAAATCAATGGGTTGCGTAAACAATACGGTCTACTGAGCGTTCCTATTGTTCATCGAGATCTGAAAAATTCGAGGGTAGCGTTGGGGGTACTCGTGTTCAACCGTGGGGGTACATCTCCCCGCAGTGGAGTCCAACGATGCCCGAGAATCTACTCACCGACCCCAAGGTCAGGTCGGCCAAACCGACTGATCGAGATTGGAAACTTTCAGACGGCGGGGGTTTGTTCCTGCTGGTCAAGCACACCGGCGGCAAGCTCTGGCGGTGGAAGTACCGCCTGCAAGGCAAGGAGAACCTCTTTGCCATCGGCGGCTTTCCTCAAGTAAGTCTTGCGGAGGCGCGCGCTGTTCGAGAGAAAGCGCGCGCTTTGGTCAAGCAAGGCATCCATCCTGCTCATGAGCGGCAGCAGGTCAAGCAGCGCAACCTGGAAGCACTGAAGGAACGCAAGCGCGCTCGGAAAGCTCGTTCGCCAAGGTAGCGCAGGCGTACCTGGCCGAGATCAAGCCTGTTTTTACGCTCAGTTCCTACCGCACCAAAGAGTCCCGTATCAGGAAGTACCTGTCGCCGACGTTCGACGGGATGCCGATGAGCGACATAGGCGTGAAGCAAATCCGCCCGCTGCTGGAGGAGTGCAAGGCCCACGGCGCGTGGGCGGCCATCCATGTCAAAGGCGATCTTTCAGCCATCTTCGAATTCGCGGTGGTGCGGGGTCTGGTCGAGGCAAATCCAATTCCCAGCCTGCGCGGGCTGCTACGCGTGCCGTTCAGCGAGAGCAAGGCGGCGATGACGCGAGAGCAAATCCAGAAGTTCTATCAGGAGTTACGCGGCTACCGGGGCTATCCGGAAACCTCTTTGTGTCTGCGGTTGATTGCTCTGACGGCTTGCCGTCCAGGGGAAGCGGCGGATGCCGAGTGGGACGAGTTCGACTTTGAGGATGCTCTGTGGCGTCGGCCTGCGGCGAAGATGAAAGCGCGGCGTGACCATGTCAGCCCGTTGTCCACGCAGGCCGTAGCAGTGCTGACGGATTTGCAGTGCATCACGGGCGGTGGCCGCTATCTGTTCCCACACCGTAGTGGCAAGGGCTTCACTACGCCCAACCGGCTGACCTACGCGATGCGCGACATGAACCTGGGCCGGGGCACGACGCCGCATTGCTGGCGGACGACCTTTTCGACTTGGGCCAATGAGAACGGGTACCGGCCTGATGCAATTGAACGGCAGCTTGCCCACGTGGAAAGCAACAAGGTGCGGGCGACGTACAACAAGGCGTTGCTGCTGGATCAGAGAAGGACGCTGTTGCAGGACTGGGCGGACTATCTGAGTGCTGCGGAAGACAGTTGCGCGGCATAGGGAAGAGTTGGCCAGGTGTTGCAGAACGAATGGACAGGAGTGGCCTTTTCCTTTTCTGGATAGGGCCGTTGTCCCTTGAGTGCCGTTCCCTTGCCATTTCTCTTTGCCGAAGGCTGGGCGCAGGCAATGGGGTAAGCAATGAAATAAATGGGGCAATTGTTCATTAATTGCCCTATTTTTTGGATTCATATCGCCCATTTCATCCTCGGGCAGCCATGCCAGCCCCTCGCGACCGGTCCAACGTTCAGGAAATGGGGTAGTCAAACACAGGTAATGAGGCATTTTTCGAGACAATACCCCATTTAACGGCTATGATTACCCTATTTAGATAGCCTGGGTTTACATTTCCATGCACTCGCTTACACCCGAGTACCTCGCCGCGCTTCGCTTTGATGGTACCCAGGCCGCCACGTTGCGCACACTGGGCGAGTATCAGGGCAAGCAGCAGCTCTACGCCGCGCAGTCGCCCGAAGCCCTCAAAGGGCTATGCCAGATCGCGGTGGTGGAGTCCACCGAATCGTCCAACCGGCTGGAAGGCGTTGTCGTCGCACCCTCGCGGTTGAAGTCCCTGGTCATCCGCAACGCAACGCCAAAGAGCCGCTCTGAACAGGAGATCGCCGGCTACCGTGACGCCCTGGCGCTGATCCACGAATCGGCCGCGCACATGCCCTTCAGCGAGGGCGTGGTGCTTCAACTGCACACCCTGCTGTACCGCTACATGCCGCAGGCGGGCGGGCGCTGGAAAGCTACGAACAACGACATCATCGAGCGTCACCCAGACGGCACTTCGCGCCTGCGCTTCCAGCCGGTGGCTGCGCATCGCACGCCGATGGCCATGGCTGATCTGGCCGGGCGCTACGCCACCGCACTGGACCAGCATCTGGCTGACCCTCTGGTGTTGGCACCGCTGGCGATGCTCGACTTCCTGTGCATCCACCCGTTTCCCGACGGCAACGGCCGCATGTCCCGCTTGCTGACCTTGCTGTTGCTCTATCACTTCGACTATGCCGTGGGCCGCTACATCAGCTTGGAACGCATCTTCGAGGACACCAAGGAAGGCTATTACGAGACGCTGGAAGCCAGCTCGCAGGGATGGCACCAGGGGCAGCACGACGTTAAGCCCTGGCTCGACTACTTCTGGGGTGCCTTGCTGCGGGCCTACCGTGAGTTCGAGGAGCGTGTCGGCACCATCGAGCGTGGCCGTGGAAGTAAAGGCGATCGAGTGCGTGCGGAAGTCCTGGGGCGCACTCTGCCGTTTTCGATTTCCGAAATCGAAGAAGCTTGCCCGGGCGTGAGCCGGGACATGGTTCGACTAGTGCTGCGGGCGATGAAATCAGAGGGGTTGATCGAATCGACTGGCAAGGGGCGTGGAGCAAAGTGGCTTCGCATCAATCAAGGCGGTGAGAAATGAAGACTAGAAAAAGTATTTTCAGCCTCGACATCCGCGACGATCACACTTGCGGCAACGTGCCCACGTTCCAGACCGAGGAAATGGCCGCAGGTAGCCAACGCTTCCGCATCGCCAGGGAGGCTAGGCATGTCTAAATCCGAGGCACAGACACGAGCTGACTTGATTGACCAGCAACTCGCGTTATCAGGCTGGAACGTCAAAGACCCCACCCGGGTTGTCGAGGAATTCGACATCCTCACCGCCTTGCCAGTGGGCGTGGCCGAGCCGCGCACGCCCTACGAGGGCCACCAGTTCAGCGACTACGTCCTGCTCGGCAAAGACCGCAAACCCCTGGCAGTGATCGAGGCCAAGAAGACCAGCCGCGATGCCGCCATTGGCCGCGAGCAGGCCAAGCAATACTGCTACAACATTCAGAACCAGCTTGGTGGTGAGCTGCCATTCTGCTTCTACACCAACGGCCACGAGCTCTATTTCTGGGATCTGGAGAACGCGCCGCCGCGCAAGGTGGTTGGCTTTCCCACCCGCGACGATCTCGAACGCTTCGCCTACATCCGTCGCAATCGCAAGCCGCTGACGCAGGAATTCATCAACACTTCGATTGCCGGACGTGATTACCAGATTCGCGCGATACGCTCGGTGCTCGAAGGCATCGAACAGAAGAAGCGCGATTTCCTGCTGGTGATGGCCACCGGCACCGGCAAGACCCGCACCTGCATCGCCATGGTCGATGCCTTGATGCGGGCTGGTCATGCAGAAAAAGTGCTGTTCCTCGTGGACCGTATAGCGTTGCGTGAACAGGCACTGGCCGCCTTCAAGGAGCACATGCCCAACGAGCCGCGCTGGCCCAATGTGGGTGAAAAGCTGATCGCGACGGATCGTCGTGTGTATGTTGCCACCTACCCGACGATGCTCAACATTATCCGGGACGAGGCACAGCACCTGTCGCCGCACTTCTTCGATTTCATCGTCGTCGATGAAAGCCATCGCTCCATCTACAACACCTTTGGCGAAGTGCTGGACTACTTCAAGACCATCACGCTGGGCCTCACGGCCACGCCGACCGACATCATCGACCACAACACCTTCCAGCTTTTTCATTGCGAAGATGGCATTCCCACGTTTGCCTACACCTATGAAGAAGCCGTGAACAACGTGCCGCCCTACCTTTGCAACTTCCAGGTCATGAAGATTCAGACCAAGTTCCAGATGGAGGGCATCAGCAAGCGCACCATTTCGCTGGAAGACCAGAAGAAGCTGATCCTCCAGGGCAAGGAAGTTGAAGACATCAACTTCGAGGGCACTCAGCTTGAAAAGCAGGTGATCAACAAGGGCACCAACACCCTGATCGTCCGCGAATTCATGGAGGAGGCCATCAAGGACGCCAACGGCGTGCTGCCAGGCAAGACCATCTTCTTTTGCGCCACCAAGGCCCATGCCCGGCGCATGGAGGAAATCTTCGACAAGCTCTACCCGCAGTACCACGGTGAGCTTGCAAAGGTGCTGGTGTCGGATGACCCGCGCGTCTACGGCAAAGGTGGGCTGCTCGATCAATTCACCAACAACGACATGCCTCGCATCGCCATCAGCGTGGACATGCTCGATACCGGCATCGATGTGCGCGAAATCGTCAACCTCGTGTTCGCCAAGCCGGTCTACTCGTACACCAAGTTCTGGCAGATGGTCGGGCGTGGCACACGCCTGCTGGAAACCAGCAAGCCCAAGCCCTGGTGCCTTGAAAAGGATGTGTTTCTGATCCTCGACTGCTGGGACAACTTCGAATACTTCAAGCTCAACCCCAAGGGCAACGAGCTTAAGCCGCAGTTGCCGCTCCCGGTGCGGCTGGTGGGCCTGCGCCTCGACAAGATCGAGAAGGCCAGGGACAGCGGCCATGCCGACATCGCTGCGCGGGAAGTCGCCAAGCTCCGCCTGCAGATTGCCGCGTTACCCAAAGAGTCGGTGGTGATCAAGGAAGCCGCCGCCGCGCTGGCGCGGCTGGACGATGACAACTTCTGGACCAGCCTCAGCCACGAGCGCCTTGAGTTCCTGCGCGGAGAAATCAAGCCGCTGTTCCGCACCGTGTCCGAGGCCGATTTCAAGGCCATGCGCTTCGAGCGCGATCTGCTGGAATATTCACTGGCCGTTTTGAGCGAGGAGAAGGAACAAGCCGACACCCTCAAGGAAGGCATCGTCGAGCAGATCGGCGAACTGCCACTCTCGGTCGGCTTCGTCAAGCAGGAAGAGGCGCTGATCCGCGCCGCGCAAACCAGCCACTACTGGGCCAAGGCGGATGAAGACGCCTTCGACGAACTGGTCGCCAAGCTCGGCCCGCTGATGAAATTCCGCGAGCAATCCAGCGGCCAGGAGCAAACCCACCTCGATCTGGCCGATGAGCTGCACAAGAAGGAATGGGTGGAGTTCGGCCCACAGCACGAGGCGGTCAGCATCACCCGCTACCGCGAAATGGTGGAAAATCTGATCGCCGAACTCACTGCGCACAACCCGGTGCTGCAAAAGATCAAGAACGGCGAGACAGTGAGCAGCGAAGAGGCCAAAGAACTAGCCGAACTGCTGCACGAAGAACACCCTCACATCACCGAAGACCTGCTGCATCAGGTTTACAAGAATCGCAAGGCGCGCTTCATCCAGTTCATCCGCCACATTCTGGGTATTGAAGTGCTCAAGAGCTTCCCGGACGAGGTCAGCGCCGCCTTTGACCAATTCATTCGCGCCCACACCACGCTCAGCAGCCGGCAGATGGAATTCCTCAATCTGCTGAAGGGCTTTATCATCGAGCGCGAAAAGGTGGAGAAGAAAGACCTGATCAACGCCCCCTTCACGGTCATCCATCCGCAAGGCATCCGTGGCGTGTTCAGCCCACTTGAAATCAACGAGATCCTGCAGCTGACCGAACGGTTGGCCGCCTAAATAAACGGGCACACCATGCTGCAAAACAACCCCGAACTCAAAAGCAAGATCGACCAGCTCTGGAACAAATTCTGGAGCGGCGGCATCAGCAACCCGCTCACCGCCATCGAGCAGATCACCTACCTGCTGTTCATGAAGCGGCTGGATGAGCTGGACAAGAAGCGCCAGGCCGATGCCGAATGGACCGGCGAGAACTACATCTCCAAATTCACGGGCACGTGGATTCCGCCCGAGGAACGCAACTGGCCAGCCGCGGAACAGCGCCCCATCGAAAAGCGCAGCCTACGCTGGAGCGAATTCAAACGCATGCAGGCCGAAGAGATGCTGCAGCACGTGCAGGGCAAGGTGTTCCCTTTCCTCAAAGATCTGAACGGCGCCGAATCCAACTTCACCCACCACATGAAGAACGCCGTCTTCATAATCCCCAAGCCCGCCCTGCTGGTGGAAGCGGTGAAAACCATCGACGACATCTTCGAGGTGATGGAGAAGGACTCGAAGGAGAAAGGCCAGGCCTTCCAGGACATCCAGGGCGATGTCTACGAGATCCTGCTGTCCGAGATCGCCACCGCCGGCAAGAACGGCCAGTTCCGCACCCCGCGCCACATCATCAAGCTGATGGCCGATCTGGTGCAGCCGCAACTGGGCCACAGGATTGCCGACCCGGCCTGCGGTTCAGGCGGCTTTCTGCTCGGCGCGTATCAGTACATCGTCACCGAACTGGCAAAAAAAGCGGGCGCCCAAGACCTCAAGCTCGATGAAGACGGCTTTATCCGCACATCGGTCGCGGCAGCGCTCACAGAGAAGGCGCAGGCCATTCTGGCCAGCTCACTGTGCGGCTATGACATCGACGCCACCATGGTGCGGCTGGGGCTGATGAATCTGATGATGCACGGCATCGACGAGCCGCACATCGACTACAAAGACACCCTCAGCAAGAGCTACACCGAGGAGGCCGAATACGACATCGTGATGGCCAACCCGCCTTTCACCGGGAGCATCGACAAGGGCGACATCAACGAGCACCTGCAACTGGCCACCACCAAGACCGAGCTGCTGTTTGTCGAGAACATTTACCGCTTGCTCAAGAAGGGCGGCACCGCTTGCGTGATCGTGCCGCAGGGCGTGCTGTTCGGCTCCGGCGGCGCGTTCAAGGCGCTGCGCCAGATGCTGGTGGAGCGTTGCGAACTCAAGGCCGTCATCACCTTGCCCAGTGGCGTGTTCAGACCCTACGCCGGGGTCAGCACCGCCATCCTGCTGTTCACCAAGGTCTGGGGGCCGAAAGACAAGGTGGCGAAACCCGCCACCGAAGACGTCTGGTTCTACGAAATGGCCGCCGATGGTTACTCGCTGGACGACAAGCGCAGCAAGCAGGAAGGCTTTGGTGACCTGCAAGACATCATCGCCCGATACCACGCTCGCAACGCGTCCAGTGACACCAACCGCACCTCAAAGTGCTTCATGGTGTCGCGCACCGAGATTGCGGACGAGAAAAACAACTTCGACCTTTCGCTTTCGCGCTACAAGCAAGACGTGTTCGAAGAAGTGCACTATGACGCGCCGGGCGTAATTCTGGATCGATTGATTCAGGCCGAGGTGGGCGATGTAGACGAGGCGGAACTGACCAAGGTGCAAGGCGGGATTGTTCGCCAGTTGCTGGAACTGAAGGGGATGGTGGGATGAAGGTCGTTCCGCTATCGCAGGTTGCTCAAATAAATCCTCGGCTGCCAAAGGGACTAGAAGATTCAAGAGAAATTTCGTTTGTACCAATGGCCGCAGTCTCTGAAGACGGAGGAATAACTCTCCAGGAGACTCGCAGCTTTGGTGAAGTTAGAAAGGGCTTTACTTATTTCCAGCGGGGCGATGTCTTACTGGCAAAGATAACACCGTGCTTTGAAAACGGGAAATCGGCACTTGCCGACAATTTAGAGCACCCAATCGGATTTGGGTCAACGGAGTTTCACGTGCTCCGAGCTATTCCAGCGAAGGTTGACCCTCGATTTCTATATCACTTTGTGCGTAGCAAGCGGCTGTTGTCTCTTGGTCAGAAGTCGATGAAGGGAGCAGCTGGCCACAAGCGCGTGCCGGCTGAATTTCTAGAGAACTTCGAGATTCCGGACTGGCCCCTCAACGACCAAATCCGCATTGCTCATCTGCTCGATAGAGTGGAAGGGTTGATCGCCCAACGCAAACAACACCTGCAACAACTCGACGACCTGCTCAAGAGCGTGTTTCTGGAGATGTTTGGCGACCCGATTCTGAATCCTCATGGTTTCCCTGTAAGAAAGCTTTCGGAGTTCTATGTCAATCCGAAAGAGGGCACAAAGTGTGGCCCATTCGGGAGTGCATTGAAGAAGGATGAGTTGGTCGATGCGGGCGTGCCAGTCTGGAACATGGACAACATCGCCTCAGATGGACGAATGGCGCTTCCGTTTCGCATGTGGATCACCGCTGACAAATACGGCGAGCTGGCGGCGTACTCGGTGAAGGATGGAGACATCATCGTTTCGCGGGCCGGCACTGTTGGAAAGATGTGTGTCGCTCGCATGAATGAACAGCCTGCGATCATCAGCACTAATTTGATTCGTGTTCGATTAGGCGATGAGTTGCGACCCCTGCACTTCGTTTCATTGATGCTGTACTGCAAGGGACGAGTAGGGCGCTTGAAGACAGGAGCAGATGGCGCTTTTACCCACATGAACACCGGAGTTCTCGATTCACTGGAGTTTCCGTATCCATCCATCGAACTTCAGGACCAATTCGCCGCTGTCGTCGAAAAGGTCGAAGCCATTAAGTCCTGCTACCAACAAAACCTCACCGACCTCGAAGCCCTCTACGGTGCCCTAAGTCAGCAGGCCTTCAAGGGCGAGTTGGATTTGTCGCGGGTCGCCCTGCCTGCCGTACCCATCGAAGGAGACAGCCCCGTGGACGCTGCCGTGCCTGCGCCCATCACCACGCCGGTGATCGAGCTGCCCGAAACCGATTTACTGCTGCCCGCACTCCGAGACCGCACGCAGCTTGCACCGCTGCTGCGTTTCTGGTTGGAGGCCTATCGCACGCAGTTGGGCGGTGCGGCTTTCTCCCTCGAACACTTCATCGCCGCCGCGCAAACCCGGCTGGGCGAACTGCACCCGGACAACGATTTCGAATGGGCTGCCAGCGACTACGAGTCCATCAAGGCCTGGGTGTTCGAGGCCTTGGCCGCTGGTGCCCTGACGCAGGGGTTTGACGACGACGACAACCGCATCGAGCTCAAAGCCGTCGCCGAGCAAGGCCTGGCATGAAGCTGCTGCGTCTCAAGATTACCGACCCCAAAGGTTTTCGCAGCCTGCCCTGCGGGTTTGAGCACCACTTCCGCACCGAGTGGAGCGTGCAGGACGAGCTGGCGCAAGCGAACGACTTTGCGCCCTTCGTTTGCGCTGGGCCCAATGGCAGCGGCAAATCCAACCTGCTCGAAGCGCTGGCGGCGATCTTTTTCCAGCTGGAAGTGCTGCGCGTACGCCGCAGCTTTCTGCCGGAGGCCTTGCAGGACGAGGTGCCGGATGTTTCGCCCGTCGCCTTTGAGCTGGATTACCTGATCCGCATGCCCGCTGAGTACCGCAGCCCCGATAGCCCGCCGTGGGCGAAAGTGGGTGTGTGGAAGAAGGCCGGTGAATCGGTGCGATTTCTTTGGGACAACCAGGGCGACTTCAGCACCGATGTGTACGAGGCGTTCAAGGGCGGACACGCCGATATCCTGCTGCCGCAGTACGTGCTGGGTTATTCCTCGGGCGAGAACGAGATCCTCAGTCTGCCCTTCTTCAAGATGCGTTTCGTGCAGTTCGACGAGTACTGGAATGCACTGACCCGCCAACTGAGCTACCCCGGCCATCCGGAGACACGGCTGGCCTATCTGGACAGCGGATTCAGTCAAGCCATCCTGCTGTGCAACCTGCTGTTTCAGGACGAGGCCACACTGCAGCCCTTCCGCGAGGATGTGGGTATCGACGCATTACGGGAATTCCGCATCATCCTGCGCCGCCGAATTCCCATCGACGCAGTGCAACTGGAAGCCTTCGATCCCGCTGATGAAGATCAGAAGCGCGAGCGACGAAATCGAATACAGGCGGAAGCTCGAACACGCGGACTCTCAGAGTCTGAGATTGGCCAATCAGTTGATGATTGGGTTCGCCGCGAGATCATCAAGGGCAATCCCGCGCTCTCGGAAACTGATGAGCTAGGAAGTACGCGCTATCGCCTGAACTTGCTGCAGTTGCTGGAGGGTGACGAGAAGTCCTCGCTGGTGGTGAGCGCCCTCAAGCGTTGTGCCACGCTCAATTACGTCGACGACGCCACCGATACGCTGGTGCTCGACTACTGGGTCAATGAGGCGACCCGGCAGGCATTCCGCGAGAACTTCGATGGTTCGGCGCTGGTGCTGTTCCAGGCGTTTCAGGTGCTGTTGACGCTCAACCTGTATGCCGTCAGCGATGTTCTGAAGACCGATCTCTATACCTCGGCCAGCCACTACGTCAGCGAGACGGTGCCAACCCTGGCATCCGACCAGCGCATCATGCGCTTCAAGTTCATGCGCTTCACCAAGCAGGGTGTGGCCGAGCCGATGATGCTCAAGGAATTGTCGGACGGCGAGCACCAGTTGCTGCACAGCCTCGGCCTGTGCCTGCTGTTTCGGGAGACCAACAGCCTGTTCCTTCTCGACGAACCCGAAACGCACTTTAACCCCGACTGGCGCGCCAACTTCATCAGCCGCTTGCGCCAGTGCCTGACGGGCCAGGGTGAATTCGCGCAGGAAATGCTGATCACCACCCACACACCATTTCTGATCTCCGACAGCAAGCCGGACAAGGTGCTGGTGTTTGCCAAGGACAAAGCCGGCGGCAAGGTCAGCATCAGCCACCCGCGGTACAACACGCTGGGCGCTTCGATTAACAAGATCACCATGAACACCTTCGGCAAGCGCGAAACCGTCGGCGGCCATGCGAAGGCCTTGCTGGACGCCTTGCGGGCCCGCTTTGAACAGGGCACCGAAGACAAGGAGGCCCTGATCACGGAGATTCACCAGCAGCTCGGTGACTCGGTGGAGAAAGTGCTGTTGATCAAGGCCATTCTTGACAGCGCTCAGTCAGACAATGGGGAGGAGCAGGGCTGATGTTGTTCTCGTATACCTATGTTCCGCATCAGATGGAGAAGATGCAGGTGTTCATTGACTTCATTTTTCATGAGGTCTGGTGCAAAGCACCGGTTGGCTTGGTCTTCCATCCGGACCTTTTTGACGGCAGCCCGGAACTCAAGGAGGTCATGGGCGAGTTCGGCTTTTCCGCGCAAGCGGCAGAGCGAGGAAAGGCGTTTTACAAAGATGTGAAGGCAATCTACGATATCTTCGCATCACTCTCACCGAGAGAGATTGACCAGTTCAAGCTGTGGTATCAGGGCAATAACGATCTGGAAAAAGTCTGTGCCAATGATCCTGCAACGCACCTCGCCCGTTACGCCGACATCGCCGTCAATCACAAAGGCCTTGCAGATCAACTCGGTATCTTCTTCAAGGGACTGTATTCGCAATCGCTTCTGGGTCTCGCTGCACTGCGCGCCAAGATCGGTGATATCGACGATCACTATCAAGCCTTCGTGTCCACCAACAAAACAGGGAAGTGTCCGTTCTGCGGCATAGGCGATATCAAGGGTGAGAATCACAGTAAACGCGAAGCCTACGACCACTATCTGCCGAAAGCGCTATATCCATTCAATTCCATCAACTTTCGCAATCTCGCACCCGCCTGCCACGAGTGCAATAGCACCTACAAGCTGAGCAAAGACCCCGCATACAATGCAGTTGGACGGCGCAAGGCCTTCTATCCGTATGCCGCTGTCAGCCACACCGTTGAATTGCAGGTTGCTTTGCTGCATGCAGACCTCGATAAATTGGGGCCCGCCGACGTCACAATTCAACTCGGTCCTGAGGCATTGGCTGAAGAACTCGACACATGGAAGGACGCATACGGGATTGAAGAACGCTATAAAGCCAAGTTCTGCGCGGAGAACGACGGCAAATACTGGCTGACGCAGGTGCTTGATGAATGCCAGGCGTATGACAAGAAACCCGCCGATATCCTGGCTATGCGTGCCCAGCAGGCTCAAAGTCAGCCATACGCCGACTGCAATTTCCTTAGAAAGCCTTTTCTTGATGCTTGCCAGCAGGTTGGTGTTCTTTGATGGAGCTTAGGCAGCCTACAAGTCGGCTGCGGATCTTTGGAGGCTTGGGCTTGAATCAGTTTCCCAGATAGATTGCTGTCACTTTCATCCTCTCATGCCCAAGTTCATGACTGATCTGCTGCCGGGCGTGTCGGTCGGCCAGGCGCTGTGATAGGTCGAGTTGAGCCGTGCTGGGCCCACCTGCTGCCGGTGACTTGGTAATACCCCCGCTTTTAACGCGAGTCAGAAGTAGAGGCTAAGCGGCCATGGCCAGCCGCTGTTTTGGCGTTACGCCACCAAGGCCCATGTTGGGGCGCTCATGATTGTATTGCCACATCCATTCCGTGGCGAACTGCTGGATGTGCTCAA
>NZ_JPGM01000086.1:0-33449 GCF_000731655.1 Burkholderia sp. MSh2
CTCCCGCACGCCGCTCCCGCTTCCCCGTCGTAAACACCGCCGCAAAAATCCGCGCCCGATCGAACGCAGGCATCCGAAACGATCGGATAACGGACGAAACGTCCGCCATCTGCCGCGTACCGCACGCGATCGCGCCGGCACGCCGGCGCGCCGCCTGCACGAATCGGAACGATCGGCGAGAATGTCCGGCGTCCCGCGACAACGGCGCCACGTCACAGCGCAATCCGTCGTCCCGCCGTGGTCGCGTCGGCCCATCCCGCAGTTCCATTCCGTCACCCCGCAGTTATCGGAGCAGAACATGGCACTACGCACCCTCGGCACGTCGACCCTGCAGGTTTCGCCGCTCGCGTTCGGCGGCAACGTCTTCGGCTGGACCGTCGACGAGAACACATCGTTTTCGCTGCTCGACGCGCTCGCCGACACCGGCATCAACTTCATCGACACCGCCGACGTCTATTCGGCCTGGGTACCCGGCAACAGCGGCGGCGAATCGGAAACGATCGTCGGCAAGTGGCTCAAGCGTTCGGGCAAGCGCGAGCAGGTCGTGATCGCGACCAAGGTCGGCCTGCTCGCGGCCCGTGCGGGCCTCACGAAGGACAACATCCTGAAGGCCGCCGACGATTCGCTGCGCCGCCTGCAGACGGACTACATCGACCTGTATTTCTCGCACCGCGATCTCGCCGATACGGCCCCGCTCGAGGAAACGCTCGGCGCGTACCAGGCGCTGATCGACGCCGGCAAGGTGCGCATCATCGGCGCCTCGAACTACAGCGGCGCGCGGCTGCGCGAAGCCGCCGACATCAGCCGGCGCGACGGGCTGCCCGCCTACCAGGTCATCCAGCCCGAGTACAACCTGATCGACCGCGCCGGCTACGAGCACGATCTCGAACCGGTCGTGCGCGACCTGAAGCTCGGTGTCGTCAACTACTACGCGCTCGCGAGCGGCTTCCTGTCGGGCAAGTACCGCAGCGAGGCCGACCTGAAGAAGAGCGTGCGCGGCGATCGCGTCGCCGGCTATCTCGACGCACGCGGCCTGCGCATCCTCGCGGCGCTCGACGCCGTGTCGGCGAAGCACGGCACGCAGCCGGCCGCGATCGCCCTCGCGTGGCAGATCGCGCGGCCGACGATCACCGCGCCGATCGCGAGCGCGACGTCGCTCGCACAGCTCGAATCGCTCGGCGAAGCGATCCGCGTGCAACTCGATCAGGACGATATCCGCGTGATCGACGAGGCAAGCGCGACGTAAGCCCGATGGCGGCGGGCCGGCCCCGGGGTCGCGCCCGCCCGGCGGTTCCGCCGCAACCCGCCCCGCGGACAGCGTGACGGGCAAGACATTTCCCCCGGGCCGCCGTCTTCTTCGACGCAAACCGGCGACGCCTGCCGGCTGCCCGTCACGCCTACCCGAAAACCGCCCGCATGTTTTGACTGGCGCGGCCACTTCCGTTGACCCGGACGGACATCGATCGTGGGAGCAGCCGCAACGCCCCAAGGCAAGCGGATCGCGGCCCCGCCCCGGTCTTTCACCGATTGACCGCGCCGTTCGACGTGCCCGAGACTGCGCCGCTCGGGCGGTCATTGGGAGAACGTCATGCCGGACACCAGCACGGAGATCGCGACGATCTCGACGCGCGCCGTGCGCGGCCACGAACGCGTCGACTTCTGGGTCGACCATGTCGCACGCACGCTCGTACGGATCGAATGCAGCGGCAAATCGTCGGAGGGCATCGACGCGACGCTGCGCAGGCGCGATCTCGGGCTGTTCGGCGCATGCGACATCGTCGCGAACCGGCACGCGGTCGTGCGCACGCCGCACAACATCCATGCGGACCAGCGCGACGCCGTGTTCATCTGCCTGATGCACGCCGGGCAGGGCTATACGTTCCAGGACGTCGACTGCATGCAGCATGCGCCGGGCGACCTCGTGCTGTACGACACGTCGATGCCGTACGGTCACGGCTTCCCCGCCGACATGGCGATGACCGTGCTCGACGTGCCGCGCGACGTGTTCGAGGCACGCGTCGGCCCGTGGCGCTATCGCAGCCTCGTCAAGATCGACCGCGGCGACGGCGTGACGTCGTGGGCCGTGCGGCAGGTGTACGCGCTGCTCGCCGCGCCGCAGGAGCCGACGCCCGACGCGCGGGAACGGCGCGCCGCCGCGATCCTCGATCTCGTGCAGTCGATGCTGCGGCTGCGCGACGGCGACGCATCGCCGACGAAGTCGACCGTCCACACGCTGTCGCGCGCGAAGGCGTTCATCGACAGCCATCTCGCCGACGACGACCTCGACAGCCAGTCGGTGAGCCGCGCGATCAACCTGTCTCCGCGCCAGCTCGCGCGCGTGTTCGAGATCGAAGGGATGCCGCTCACGCGCTACATCCTCGCGCGGCGGCTCGAACGCTGCCGCGCCGACCTGCGCGACCGGTCGCTGAAGCACCTGACGGTCAGCGAGATCGCGTTCCGCTGGGGCTTCAACAACAGCGCGCACTTCAGCCGCAGCTATCGCGCCCGCTTCGGCGAGACGCCGAGCGAATCGCGCGCGCCGGCCCCCGCGCAATAGCCCGACGCGCGCGGGCCCGCTCCCCGCCGCCGTGTCCCTGCGAGGCAAGCACGGTGTCCGTCCCGGTCAAATGGGGCCGCATTGCGGTCGCTAAGCTGGCTTCCTGCGCGGCGGCACTCGTTTCGCCGCCCGACAGCAAGGAGAAGAAGCGGGATGGAGACGTACGACCACATCGTCGTCGGCGGCGGTTCGGCCGGCTGCACGGTCGCGCACCGGCTGGTGAAGGCCGGCAGGCGCGTACTGCTGCTCGAGGACGGCCCGAAGGACGACAGCCTGTTCATCCGGATTCCGGCGACGTTCATCCGCGTGCTCGGCACGCGGCGCACCGTCACGTTCGAGAGCGAGCCGCAACCCGGCGCGGCCGGACGCACGACCTACGTGCCGCAGGGCCGCACGCTCGGCGGCGGCAGTTCGGTCAATGCGATGCTGTACGTGCGCGGCACCCGTGACGACTACGACGACTGGGCCGCGCTCGGCTGCACCGGCTGGGGCTGGGACGACGTGCTGCCGGCGTTCAGGCGCGCGGAATCGCACCAGCGGCTTTCGGAGCCATTCCACGGCACCGACGGGCCGCTGAAAGTGGGCGACACGCGCTTCCGGCATCCGCTGAGCCTCGCGTTCGTGAAGGCCGCGCAGGAAACCGGCATCGCCTACAACGACGACTTCAACGGCGCCGCGCAGCACGGCGCCGGCTTCTACCACACGACGATCTTCGACGGGCAGCGCGGCAGCACCGCCGCCACCTACCTCGCCGACGCGATCGGCGATCCGAACCTGCGCGTCCTGACCGGCTGCCGCGTGACGCGCGTCCGGTTCGACGGCCGACGCGCGACCGGCGTCGAATGGCGCACCGAAAGCGGCGCGACGGGGGCGGCCGCCGCGCGCGCCGACGTGGTACTCGCGGCCGGTGCGCTGAGCACCCCGAAACTCCTGATGCTGTCCGGCATCGGGCCCGGCGCGCACCTGCATGCGCACGGCATCGACGTGCTGCACGACAGCCGCGACGTCGGCGCGAATTACCAGGATCACCTCGAAGTCTCGATCTACGGCCGCAGCCACGCGCCGATCAGCCTGCTGGGCGAGGATCGCGGGTTGAAGGCGCTGCGGCACGGGCTGCAGTGGATGCTGTGCCGCACGGGCCTGCTCACGTCGAACGTCGTCGAGTCGGGCGCGTTCGTCGACACCACCGGCAGCGGCCGCCCGGACATCCAGTTCCACGTGCTGCCGACGCTCGTCGGCGACGTCGATCGCGCGCCGCTGCCCGGCCACGGCCTGTCGATCAACCCGTGCCTGCTCAGGCCGCGCTCGCGCGGCTCCGTGCAACTGCGCGCAAGCGATCCGGCCGCGCCGATCCGGTTCGACAGCGGTGCGCTGTCCGACCCGGCGGACGTCGAAGGCCTCGTGCGCGGCGTCGCGCTCGCCCGGCAAATCATGCGGGCGCCGTCGCTCGCGCGCATCGTTCAGGAGGCCGAGACGCTGACCGATGCGGCGCTGTCCGACTACGTGCGGCAGCGCGCGAAAACCGTCTATCACCCGGCGGGAACCTGCCGCATGGGCAGCGACGACCACGCGGTCGTCACGCCGCGCCTCGCGGTGCGCGGCGTCGACGGGTTGCGGATCTGCGATGCGTCGGTGATGCCGCGCATCGTGTCCGGCAACACGAACGCGCCGACGATCATGATCGCGGAGCGCTGCGCCGAGTTCATGCTCGCGGAATGACGCGGCGCGCGTATGCGCGCGGTGCGCCGCACGGCGCCGAACATGCAAACGGCGCGCCAGCCGCGCGCCGCCGCACCACACCGCCGACGGCCGGATCAGTTCCCGGCCGCGCGCGCCGCATCGCGCAGCGCCATCGGCGACGCGCCGTAGCGCTCGCGAATCGCGCGGCTGAAGTGCGCCTGGCTCGAGAACCCCCAGCGAAACGCGATCTCGCCGATGCTCGTCTTGCGCAGCCGCGCATCGGTCAGTTCGCGATGCGCATGCGACAGCCGCTCCGACCAGATGTGCTGCGTAATCGACTCGCCTTCGGCCGCGAACAGCCGCCCCAGATGGCGCAGCGACAGCCCGACCGCATCGGCGACGGCCTGCGGCCCGAGTTCCGGCTCGCCGAGATGCGTCGCGATGTACTGCTTCGCGGTCAGCAGGTAGGACAGCGACGCACGCGAGGCGCCCGCGCCGTTGACTTCCGCGTCGATGAGCTCCGCGATCAGCGTGCGCGTGTGTTCGGCGAACCGCGCGGCGTCGCGCTCGACGGGCGCCTTCATGAACCGCTCGACGCTCGCGCGCAACGTCGCGCCGAGCATCGCGCCCGCGCCGGGCTTCGGCGCGATCCGCAGCGGCAGCGCGGCCAGTTCCGTATCGAGCCGGTCGTCGAACGACGCGATCGGGATATCGATCAGCAACTGCCGCATCGGCGTCAGGAATCCGAACAGATAGGGCACGCGCGTGTCGTAGACGACCACGTCGCCCGCTTCCGCGAGCAGGCACCGGTCGCGCTGGATGAAATACGCGCGACCGCTCACGATCTGGCACGCGAACAGCGACTCCTTCGGCAACTGGCGCACCAGCGCGGGGCTGCGCTCGATCACGTGATCCCGGCCGCTGATGTCGGCAATGCCGAGGCCCGGCAGCGCGATGTCGGTCTTCTCGACCTCCAGCCCGGCCGGCGACAGCGACGAGCAGCGCAGGCCGACCAGCGTCGCCGCATTGAACGCATCCCAATAGGCCATCCTGTCGCGCGCCGGCACGTCGGCCGTCGAGCCTCGCGTGCATGAAAAAACGGTCGAATTCGTCACGTCGCCTCCTGCTGGCGCCTGTCGTGCGGAGCGGCACGGTTTGGGGGATGGTTCGTCTGGATTTTGGTGCGATGCAATGTCCGGCGCGGTCAAGCAATTCGTCCAGCCCAGTCAAGAGCGGCGCACACCGGCTGGCTAAAGTCGAGCCCACGACAACCCATACACCAGGAGACAACCCGTGGTCGACAAAGCCGTAGCCGAATTCTGGCAAAACATCCCGCCGATTGCCAATCCGTTCAAGCCCGATGCGCTGCCGGAAGCCTATATCGAGAACGCGGCCACCGACGACGAGCGCTATTACGTTCCGTTCACCGAAACGGTTTCGTCGCGGCCGCTGTGGATCTCGCCGTCGCAGAACAAATGGTGCGACATCCTGATGGCCAGGAAAGCCGGGCTCGTGAACCGGCACTATCACCCGCATGAAGTCTTCGCGTACACGCTGTCCGGCAAATGGGGCTACCTGGAACACGAATGGACCGCGACGCGCGGCGATTTCGTCTACGAGACGCCGGGCGAGGGCCACACGCTGGTCGCGTTCGATCACCCCGAGCCGATGCGCGCGTTCTTCATCGTCAAGGGGCCGCTGATCTGGCTCGACGACGCGGGCAACCCCGACGGCTACTTCGACGTGCATTCGTACATCGCGATGTGCAAGGCGCACTACGAGAAGGTCGGCCTCGGCGCGCAGGCGATCGAGAAACTGTTCCGCTGACGCGCGACGAGGCTCATCATGACATCCTCCCCCCGTACCGTATGGACGTACGAGAACAGGCTGCTGCTGATCCTGTTCATGACGTTCGGCTTCGTGTTCTTCGACCGCCTCGCGCTGTCGTTCCTGTTCCCGTTCATGTCGGCCGAGCTGCACCTGACCAACGCGCAGCTCGGCATGGTGTCGTCCGCGCTCGCGCTCACGTGGGCGCTGTCCGGCGCCGCGACGGGCGCGTGGTCCGACGCGCGCGGCACGCGCAAGCCGCTGCTGGTCGCGGCCGTGCTCGGCTTTTCCGTGTGCTCGGCGTTGTCGGGGCTCGTCGGCGGCTTCGCGAGCCTGATCGCGTTCCGCGCGCTGATGGGCATCGCCGAAGGCCCCGTGCTGCCGCTGTCGCAGTCGCTGATGGTCGAGAGCTCCACGCCCAGCCGTCGAGGGCTGAACATGGGCCTGCTGCAAGGCTCGGCCGCCGGCCTGCTCGGCGCGATGATCGGCCCGCCGGTCGTGATCGGCATCGCGACCGCGTACGGCTGGCGCGAGGCGTTCTACGTGTCGTGCATTCCGGGCTTCCTGATTGCGTTCTGCATCTGGCGCTGGGTGCGTGAAGTGCCGCCCGGCGGCGTGCGGCACGTGCAGGCCGACACGGCCGCCGCGCCGGCCGCGAGCGGCGCGGCGATCAGCCGCTGGGCGCTGCTGAAGGAACGCAACATCCTGCTGTGCATGCTGATCAGCTGCTTCTTCCTCACGTGGTTCATCGTGATCATCTCGTTCGCGCCGGTATTCCTCGTCGAAAGCCGCCACCTGTCGCCCGCCGACATGGGCGTCGTGATGACCTGCCTCGGCGCCGCGTGGGTGTTCTGGGGCTTCGCGGTGCCGGCGATCTCCGACCGGATCGGCCGCAAGCCGACGATGATCCTGTTCGCGCTGATCGCCGCCGCCTGCCCCATCGCGATGCTTCACGCGAATTCGCTGGGCGCGCTCTGCGCGCTCGTGCTCGCGACCTACACGGGGCTCGGCTGCTTCACGCTGTTCATGGCGACGATCCCGGCCGAAACCGTGCCGCCGCGCGCGATCGCCAGCGCGCTCGGGCTGATCATGGGCGCGGGCGAGCTGATCGGCGGCTTCGTCGCGCCGACCGTCGCCGGCTTCGCGGCGGACAAGTACGGCCTGCAGTTCACGATGTGGACGTCGGCCGGCGGCGCGATCCTCGCGTGCGTGCTGTCGTTCGGGCTCGTCGAGACCGCGCCCGCCGTGCTGCGCAAGCGCGCGCTCGCCGGCGCGGCCGCGAACCGTCTCGATACGCAGAACCTCGGAGGCCGATGACATGCGCGCCCTTCAATGGCATGGCCCGCGCGACGTCCGTCTCGTGGATATCGACGTGCCCCGCGTCGGCCCCGGCGAGGTACGCATCGCGGTCGCATATTGCGGCATCTGCGGCAGCGACCTGCACGAATACGCGGACGGCCCGCACGCCATCCCGGTCGACACGCCGCATCCGCTGTCGCGGCGCACCGCGCCGCTGACGCTCGGCCACGAGTTCTGCGGCACCGTCGTCGAGGTCGGCGAAGGCGTGACGGCGCTGAACCCGGGCGACTGCGTCGCCGTCGAGCCCGAGTACCGCTGCAGCCAGTGCGCGTACTGCCGCTCGGGGTCGTACAACCTGTGCGTGTCGATGGGCTTCGCCGGGCTGATGGGCGACGGCGGGATGGCCGATTTCGCGGTCGTGCCGTCGTACATGCTGCACCGGCTGCCGGACGGCGTCAGCCTCGAGCAGGCCGCCGTGATGGAGCCCGCCGCCGTCGCGCTGCACGCGTTGCGCCGCGCCGAGCTCCGGCTCGGCGACACGTGCGCGGTATTCGGGCTCGGGCCGATCGGCCTGCTGCTGATCCAGCTCGCGAAGCTGCAGGGCGCGACGACCATCGTCGCGGTCGACGTGTCGCCCGAACGCCTCGCGGCCGCCGCGCGCTTCGGCGCGACGCATACGTTCAACGCGCGCTCGCTCGACGCGGCCGTGCTGCGCGACGCGATCCACGCGGCGTCGGGCGGGCTCGGCGTCGACGCAAGCTTCGAGGCGGCCGGGCTGCCGGCCACGTTCGAAGCGGCGATGCACGCGCTGCGCAAGGGCGGCCGCGTCGTGATGGTCGGCCTGATGCCGCATGCCGGCTTCGACGCGTTCCGCGCGGTCAACGACGAGCTGACCTTCACCGCGAGCGTCGGCTACCGGCATGCGTATCAGGACCTGCTGCGCATCGTCGCGTCGGGCGCGCTCGACCTCACGTCGATCGTCACGCGCACCGTGTCGCTCGAAGATGCCGTCGCCGACGGCTTCGATGCGCTGCTCGCCGACCGCACGCAGATCAAGATCCTCGTTTCACCCGCGCAACGGCCGGCCCGGCGCGCGCACACCACAGGGAGCATCGAGCATGAGTCGTCAGTGGACGTTTGAGGGCTGCTCCGTCGTCGTGACGGGCGGCACATCGGGTATCGGCGCGCGCACCGCGTTGCGATTCGCGCAGGCGGGCGCGTCGGTCCTCGCGCTCGGGCTCGATGCGACCGGCCTGCACGCGCCCGTGCATGCGGACATCCGCTGCGTGGAACTCGACGTGTCCGACGGCGACGCGCTGACGCGCACCATCGCCGCGCTGCCGCGGCTCGACGTGCTCGTCAACGGCGTCGGCATCAGCCGGCACGCGGACGAATACCGGATGGACCAGTTCGAGCGCGTGCTGAACGTGAACCTGACGTCGGTGATGCGCGCCTCCGACGCCGCGCGGCCAGCCCTGTCGGCGCATGGCGGCAGCATCGTCAACATCGCGTCGATGTACACGTACTTCGGCAGCAAGATCCGCCCCGCATACAGCGCGAGCAAGGGCGGCGTCGCACAACTCACGCGCTCGCTCGCGCAGGCGTGGGCCGACAGCGGCATCCGCGTGAACGCGGTCGCGCCCGGCTGGATCGACACGCCGCTCAGCGCCGGCCTGATGGCCGACGCGCAGGCGTCGCGGCGCATCCTCGAGCGCACGCCGCTCGCACGCTGGGGCACGACCGACGAAGTCGCGGAAGTGATCCTGTTTCTGTGCTCGCCCGGCGCATCGTTCGTGACCGGCGCGGTCGTGCCGGTGGACGGCGGGTACTCGACGGTCTAGCGCGGCGCGCGCGGGGCATCGGCGGGCGAATGCCCCCGCCCCGATGCCCCGCGCGCACGCCGGTTCCCGCGCCCGGCCTTGTTCATATCAATCAGTAGTCCCATCAAAAATATCCGACTCGATCGGAAACATGTGAGGAGCACTTTGGAGATGACGAAAAAGACTTTACTGGCGCTCGCGGCCTGCACGATTCCGGCTGCGGCGTTCGCACAGAGCAGCGTGACGATGTTCGGGCTGATGGACGCCGGCATCAGCTACGTCAGCAACGAGGGCGGCCACGGCAATCCGAAATTCGACGACAACATCTTCTTTCCGAACCTGCTCGGCTTCGAAGGCAAGGAGGATCTCGGCGCGGGCACGCGCGCGATCTTCCGGCTCGTCAACCAGTATTCGCTCGGCAACGGCTCGATCATCGGCGGCGGGCTGTTCGCGCGGCAGGCCTACGTCGGGCTGGAGAACGACCGCTACGGCAAGCTCACGCTCGGCAACCAGTACGAGTTCATGGTCGATTCGCTGGCCGCGAGCGGCAACGAGATCGCGCAGGATCTCGTCGGCCTGTACGGCTTCCGGAACGGGCCGTTCGACAAGCTCGCGCTGCCGAACAACCCGACCGGCGCATTCGACTGGGATCGCGTCGCTGGCAGCAACCGCGTCGCGAATTCGGTCAAGTACACGAGCCCGTCGCTGTCGGGCCTGACCTTCGGCGCGCTGTACGGCTTCGGGAACGTCGCGGGCTCGATCGGCGCGAACAACACGGTCAGCGTCGGCGCGAGCTACGACAACGGCCCGTTCGGCGCGGGCGCGGCCTATACGAACGAGAAATACGGCGCGGCGGACGGATTGCCGGCCACCAGCGTGCGCAACTGGGGCGCGGGCATGCACTACACGCTCGGCACGATCACCGGGAAGGCGCTCTTCACGACCGTGCGCAACGCGCAGAACGGCGCGGGCGTCTGGTCGGCGGAAGCCGGCGCGTCGTGGCATCCGTCGCCCGCCTGGGTGGTCGGCGCGAGCTACACGTACATGAAGGGCAACGACACGCTCGACAACGCGCACGCGCAGCAGTTTCTCGCCGCCGTCCAGTACTGGCTGTCGAAGCGCACGATGGTGTACGTGGCCGGCGTGCATCAGCGCGCCAGCCACGGCAGCAACGCGCAGATCAACGGCGTGATGGACGCCGACGGCGCGTCAAGCGGCGCGCTGCAGTCGATCGCGCGGATCGGGTTCAGCACCCGGTTCTGACGCGGCATGAGGCGTCGGCCGCGACGCCGGCCGGCGCAATCGGCCCGGTTCGCGCCCGGCCGACTGCGCCGGGGCGTTGCCGTGCGTTCGCGCGGCAACGCCCCTGTACTGCACTCAGAACCGGATCGTGACCGACTTCGGCTCCGTATAGGCGTCGATGAACGCCGATCCGTATTCACGACCGACCCCGGACCCTTTCGCGCCGCCGAACGGCACGGCCGGGTCGACCAGCGTATGCATGTTCACCCACACCGTGCCGGCCTCGATGCGCGGCACATGGCGCAGCGCCTTCGCGAGATCGTTCGTCCACAGGCTCGCGGTCAGTCCGAACGGCGTGTCGTTCATCATCGCGAGGAGTTCCTCCTCGTCGTCGAACGGCACGAACGCGCCGACCGGCCCGAACACTTCCTTGCGGTACACGCTCGATTGCAGCGACTTCGGCACGATGAGCGTCGGCTTCACGTAGAAGCCGTCGCGCGCGTACGCCGTGCCGCCCGTGACGATCTCGTCGCCTTCCGCCCGCGCCTGCGTGAACGCGTCGAGACACTTGCGGAAGTGCGGCCCGTTGCAGACCGGGCCGATCATCCCCGCGTCGTCCATCGGGTCGGACGGCTGGAACTGGTCGAGGCGCGCCTTCAACTTCCCGACCACCTCGTCGAATTGCGACCGATGCACGAAGAAGCGCTCCGCCGACGCGCAGATCTGCCCGCTGTGCAGGAACCCGGCTTCGACGACGCCGTCGAGAATCTTCTCGACCGGCGTATCCGGCAGAAACGCGGCCGCGTTCTTGCCGCCCAGCTCGAGCGTGACGCGCGTGAAGTTCGCGTCGACGGCCGCCTCGCCGACCACGCGGCCGGTCGGCGCCGAGCCCGTGAACGAGACCTTCGCGACGCGCGGATCCCCGATGACCTTGCCGCCGATCCTGCCCGTCCCGTTGATCACGTTCAGCGTGCCCGGCGGCAGCCCGGCCTCGGTGCCGAGCTCGGCGATGCGCAGCATGGTGAGCGGCGTGAATTCCGACGACTTGATCAGCACCGTATTGCCGGTCGCGAGCGCCGCACCGAATTTCCATACGGGAATCATCACCGGGAAGTTCCACGGGATGATGCCGAAGACGACGCCCAGCGGCTCGCGCAGCGTGAACGACGTGTACCGTTCGCCGTTCATGCTCGGAAACGACGGCGCCAGCGTTTCGCCCGCGATCTTGGTGGCCCAGCCCGCGTAATAGCGCAACCAGCGCGCGGACCACGCCACCTCGATCATGCGCGACACCCCGATGAGCTTGCCCGATTGCGCGGTCTCGATCTGCGCGATCTCCTCGCCGTGCGCTTCGATGAGATCGGCGAACCGCAACAGGATGCGTTCGCGGTCGGCCGGCGTCGTGCCGGCCCACGCGCCGCGAAACGCGCGATGCGACGAGGCGAGCGCCGCGTCGATCTCGTCGTCGGTCGCCTGCGCGACGGAGCCGATGACCTGGCGCGTCGCCGGGTTCACGACTTCGATAAGTTCGCCGCCGCCCGCCACCGCGCGACCGTCGATGTATTGGCCATGCGCGCGCGCGAGAAACTCACGGACTTCGCCCAGCATCTGTACCAGTGCCATCTGTCCTACCTCCGGATAACGATTGAGATGAAAAGCCGGTCGGGCCGCCTTCGCGGGCCGGGTCGCGCGACTCCCGCCGTCGACGTCCCGCCGGCCGGGCCGGCCGGTGACGATCTCGTCGACCGTGCTGCGGGAGCGCCTGGCCTGCCCCCGACGTCGTCGGGGCGGCGTATCGGCTCGCGGTATCGCGGCGGAAATCGCCGCGGCGAACGCCCGCTGCGCGCGAACGGCAGTCGGCCACGTTCCGATTCTAGGAGCGCGTCGCGCGCGCCCATCGGCGCTCCGTGCACGCTTTTGGGCTCAGCGTGCAGAACGGCGCGGCGGCCGTACGGGCCCCGGCCGTTTGGATTACGCTTGATGCGTTTCCGGCACCTTTCCTCTTCCGGTCATGACACATGAACTCGTCGTCAGCGCCAGCAACGGCAGCGCCAACCTGCGAGAACTCGTCGCGGACAGTTTCCTGCCGCTGGTCTTCCAGGACACCGGCCCGCTGTTCCGGATGTCGGTGCGCGTCGCGGCGGTGGGCGGGCTGCGCCTGGCGGAGGTGGACACGACGGCGGTCCGGGTGGATCGCGATCGCGCGCTGGCCGCGCGTACCGACAGCGACTGCTACAAGATCCTGTTCCAGATCGCCGGACAAAGCCGCGTCACGCAGCGCAACACGACGTCGACCGTCGCGCCCGGCGAATGGGTGATCTACGACGCGACCCAGCCGTACCGGATCGAATCCGCGCACGCGTCGCGGTTCGTCGCCGCGCTCACGCCGCCGCGCAGCAGCACGATGTGGCGCTGGTTCGTGGAGCGCGCGGGCGTCCGGGTTCGCCAGACCGTCGGCAATGCGCGGCTGGCGCTCCAGTCCATCCATTACCTGATGGACGGGCAGGTCCAGAACGATCCGGAGAGCCTGTTCGGCTTCGAGCAGTCGACGCTGATGCTGCTCGATTCGGTGATCCGCCGCGAAGCCGGCGATTCGCTCTCCGGCGCCGACGCGCGCAGTGCCGCACTGCGGATGAATGCCGAAATCCACCTCGCGCATCACTGTCACGAGCCGGATCTGTCGCCGGACCGGCTCGCCAGCGCATTGAACGTATCGCGGCGCACGCTTTACAGCGCGCTCGCCGCCACCGGCCAGACCCCGCAGAGCCTGATCCAGGAATACCGGCTGCAGGCGAGCCGGCGCGCGCTGGAGGATCCGGCGGACGCCAACCGGAATCTGCTGGAGCTGGCGATCGCATGCGGCTTCACGGACATCACGCATTTCGGGCGCGCGTTCAAGGCGCGGTTCGGATGCAGCCCGGGCGCTTACCGGCTCGCTCGCCGCACCGGTTCGGCGGCCTGACGCGCCGTCTCCGGCGGCCCCGTGCGGCACGGCGGCCAAAAAAAAGCCCCTGACGCAACACGCAGCGGGAATAAAACCGGCGGGACGCCGGTATACCGGACGTCGCCACGCCGTTCGCCGCACCGGACGCGCGGGCGCGCGACGCCCCACCCGATATTGCGAGACCGCTCATGTCACAGCCCAACCACGCCGCCTACACGCGCTTCGCGATCGCCATGCACTGGTCGGTCGCGATCCTGATCCTGTCGAACCTGTCGCTCGGGCTCTACATGGATACGTTTCCGCACAATTCGCCGTCGTTCAACGGCATCCTGTTCTATCACGCGTCGATCGGCAGCCTGATCTTCGTGCTGACCGTGCCGCGCCTCGTATGGCGCGCGACGCACACGCCGCCGCCGCTGCCCGGCAGCGTGCCGGCCTGGCAGGCGCGGATCGCCGGCGCCCTGCACGGCGTGCTGTACCTGCTGCTGTTCCTCGTGCCGCTGACGGGCTACGTGCACCGCCTCGCGGGCGCGCATCCGGTCAGCTTCTTCGGCCTCGCGGATCTGCCGATGCTCGTCGGCCGCGACGAACCGTTGCGACTCCTGACCGACACGCTGCATCGCGCGCTGGTACTGACGCTGGGCTTGCTGCTGGCCCTGCATGTCGCGGCCGCGCTGAAGCACAAGTTCGTCGATCGTGACGGCGTCGCCGGGCGGATGGGAATCTGAGCGTGACCGGTCGGCCGGCGGCGGGCGTTCAGGCGCCCCCGGCCGCCTTGCCGGGATCGGCACAGGGAATCGGCGAGCCTGAATCCAGGATGCGCGCCCGCGCCTCGGCGACGATGCGCAGGGATTCGCGGATGAATCCGTCATCCGCGGTCACTTCGATGAACAGTGCTTCGGCGCGTTTGCGCCGGTCTTGGCGGGGATTGTGCGGCAGGATGAACGTCATTCGGATTTTCAAAGGTGCGGGGCAGGGAGCGCCGCTCCCGATGGAGCGACTCCCCTCTGATCCGCGTCTGCATGGCATGCGCCCGAAGGCTCGCGCAGACTATCGCCACTGCGCCGGCAAACCACAACCTCTGCACTCCGGAATTGACGATCCTTGACATGTCCGGCGTCTCCCGCGCGGACGATCGCGGGCCATGCGACGGCGCCCGGTCGACGCAGGCTGCGCGGGAGCGTACCGGCATCGGGCCGGCGGCCGCCCCCGGACATGCGCCGTCTCAACTGTCGTCTTTCTCGAGCACGTTCTGCGTGAGCGCGACCGACGGAATGGTCGGCTTGAGCGACGTGCGGTGCGCACGACCGCTCAGCCACTTCCAGCCGGCCACGAGCAGCAACGCCACCAGCGGGATCGACGCGATCGTCCACGTGCCGTTCGGGTAGTCGAACGCCATCAGGACCAGCACGCCGAACAGGAACAGCAGCGTCAGCCACGACGTCACGGGTGCGCCGGGCATCCTGAACGACACGTCTTCCACTTCGCCGCGCCTGACCGCCGCACGGAATTTCATCTGGCAGACGACGATGAACGCCCACGTGCTGATGATGCCGAGCGACGCGATGTTCAGCACGATCTCGAACACGCTCGCCGGCACCAGATAGTTGAGCAGCACGCCGACCACGTAGATCGCGACCGTCACGAGGATGCCCGCGTACGGCACGGATTGCCCGCTCATCCGCCCGAGGAAGGCGGGCGCCGAGCCGCCCATCGACAGCGAACGCAGCACGCGGCCGGTCGAGTACAGCCCCGAGTTGAGGCTCGACAACGCGGCCGTCAACACCACCAGGTTCATCACCGAGCCGATGCCGGGAACGCCGAGCGCGCCGAAGAACGTGACGAACGGGCTTTGTCCCGCCTTGTACGCGCTCCACGGCAGCAGGCAGACGAGCAGCACGACCGATGCGACGTAGAAAACGGCGATGCGCCAGATCACGTTGTTGATCGCGCGCGGCAGCACCTTGCGCGCGTCCTTGCATTCGCCGGCGGCCGTGCCGACCAGCTCGACGCCCGCGAACGCGAACACCACGCCCTGCACCAGCACCAGCGCCGGCATCAGTCCGTGCGGGAAGAACCCGCCGTTGTCGGTGATCAGGTGCATGCCCGTGTCGTGGCCCGCGACGTGCCCGCCGGTGCCGAGGATCACGCTGCCGACCACGAGGAACAGCACGATCGCGGCGACCTTGATCAGCGCGAACCAGAACTCCATCTCGGCGAACCACTTCACGCCGATCAGGTTCATCGTTGCGACGATGCAGAGCGCGACGAGCGCGAAGATCCACTGCGGCACGGCGGAGAACGGCGCCCAGTAATGCATGTAGAGCGCGACCGCGGTGATGTCGACGATCCCGGTCATCGCCCAGTTCAGGAAATACATCCACCCGGCGACGAACGATGCTTTCTCGCCGAGGAATTCGCGCGCATACGACACGAAGCTGCCGCTGCTCGGCCGATGCATCACGAGTTCGCCGAGCGCGCGCAGGATCAGGAAGGAAAAGACGCCGCACACCAGATAGACGATCGCGAGCGCCGGCCCGGCGGCCTGCAGGCGTGCGCCCGCGCCGAGAAACAGGCCGGTCCCGATCGCGCCGCCGATCGCGATCATCTGTACCTGTCGATTGCCGAGGGTCTTGTGATAACCGGCTTCGTGGGATTCGAGCCAGTTCCGTTTGCTGGTGTCGCCGGTCGGCGCGGGTTCGGGAATCGATGCCATGACTGCATCCTCATGTGCTTGCGTGATGTCGTTCGGACCCTGTCGCGATCCGGGCTCGCCGGCGCCTGCGGCCACGCAACGCGGGATCGTGCCGCGTATCGGGCCGTTGCCCGCCCGATACGACGAGCGGCACCGTCAATCGCGAACGTATGCAGCCGTAATTCCGTTCACAAACGCTATGCAAATTTCGACTTATCGGTACGCGAATCGCGCATGCGATACGCCGGCGAAAGCGTTTTGAAATACGCGATTCGCCGGGGAGGCCGCGAGGCGGGCTCGGTTTTTTTGCGGGAGGAGATCGTCTTCGGGATGAAGGTGCCGTCGTGTCGGGCAAAGCGTTGCGCGATGCGAGCCGGACACGGGCAGGCTGCTTGCAAAGCGCACGGGCCGGTGGTGTCACGCATTCCGGGTTCAAGGCGGGGCGAGATTCGGACGAGGGTCGAACGAATCGGTCATCGTGAAGGATTACGAACTGGTTGGCGGAAGCGTTCCGGTCGCGAGCAGGCCGGATAGAGGAAGAGGACTGCCCCCATATCGGAAGTCGATACGCGAGAGAACGCTCACATTCATGGGGACCCTTATAGGGGCTCAATGAGCCAGATCTCCGGGCTCTATCAGAATCAATACGTTAGGCCCCTTCACTGAGAATCCCTTTGGTTACGAGTTCTCGTCATTCAGCGTCGCAGCCTACTAATTTCTCGTGAATGTGACCGGACTCCGGCAGGAGGGCATCTTGAGTGCGCCTGATCGGAACAAGGACGACGGGATTTCTGGAGACTAAGACGCCGAAGTGATCCGGGCGGCAGATCTTCAATGAACTCGTCGTCCCATGCACTTCGACAGGGTAACTACCGAGGAAAAACGCCTCGAATTTCGCTATATTTCTCTGCATGCAAATTTGCATGCAAAATTGATTCGCCCGGAAAAGTCGGGCACTGGCCTCCCGTGTTGGCCAGCCTTGAATACCGTCAAACCTCACTAGGAAACGCCGCCTTATGGTGACCAGCGACTTCAAGCCTCAGCCCGCGAGCGCCGCGGGGCCCGCCGTCGACGCAGCGACCCACGCCGCCATCGTTCAATGGATGTACCTCGAGGCCGAGTTGCTGGACGACCGGCGTGAGCGCGAGTGGCTGGAGACGATGGTCAGCCCGGATGTCGTCTATCAGGTGCCGCTGCGCAGTACGGTCGAGCGCGCGCGCGGCTTCGGTTTCTCGGCCACGACATTTCACATGGATGAGAGCTACGGCTCACTGATGGCACGCGTTCGTCGCAACGAAAGTGGCTTCGCCTGGGCCGAGGACCCGCCCTCGCGCGCTCGCCATTTCGTATCGAACATCCGAGTAGGCCGCCACGACGACCACACGCTCAATGTCCGCAGCAACCTGCTCCTGTTTCGCACCCGCCAGGAGCAGACCACCCCGCAGTTCATGTCCGGCGAAAGGCACGACCAGCTGAGGCTGGTTGGCGGCCAATGGATGCTCACCAAGCGCATCGTGCGGTTGGACCTGACGGCCATCGCATCCCACAACCTGGCGATCTTCTTCTGACGAGGCGCACGCATGTCGAACAACACCCAACCCATTCAGTGGCAATCCAATACATCCCACCTGCTCGACGATCTGGCCGACGGCATCGACAAAGGCGCGATTCCAGCTGCGATCTACGGCAACCCGGACATCTATCAGATGGAGCTGCGCCGCGTGTTCGGACGCGCATGGGTGTATCTGGGCCATGAATCGGAGATTCCGGCCAAGGGCGACTATGTGCTGCGCAAGATCGGCGAGGACGACTTCATCGTCGTGCGCGACGAGCAGGGCGAAATCAACGTGTTGTTCGATGCCTGCCGGCACCGCGGGGTGCAGCTGTGCCGCGCCGACCACGGCAACACCTCGCACTTTCGCTGCCCGTATCACGGCTGGGTCTATGACACCAAAGGCAACCTCATTGGCGCCCCGCTGTGGAAGAGCGCCTTTCAGGGCATGCCCAAGGAGGGCAACGGCCTGGCCAAGCCAGCCCACGTGCAAAGCTATCACGGGCTGATCTTCGCCTCGCTCGACCCCACGGCGCCGCCCCTCAAGGCGTACCTCGGCGGTATGAGCTGGTACCTCGACCTGATGTTCGGCCTGAACGAACACGGCATCGAGATACTCGGCGAACCGCAGCGCTTTGTCATCGACGCTGACTGGAAATCCGGGGCCGACAACTTTTCCGGCGACGACTACCACCTGGGCACGCTGCACAAGTCAATCTGGGCCATCGGTGGCTACCCCCTGTCCTTCGAGGACAACATGCAGGGTTATCACATCCATGCCGCTCCGGGCCATTCGCTGTCGTTTTCCATGGCCATGAGCGAGCAGGAACCCGGTCCGCGTTACTTCGGATTCGCCGATGAGTTGGCCGCCAGCTTCAACACCACCAACATCTCCACGGAGCAGCTGGAGGCCGCACGGATGTCCCGCGTGTTCGTCGGCAACGTCTTCCCGAACTTCTCGATCCTGGTGGTTCCCATGACGGAGGACTCGAGCAAGCACGCGCCAACCGGGATCATCACCTTGCGCGTGTGGCAGCCCAAAGGGCCGGGCAAGGTCGAGGTGTGGAACTGGTTCGCCGGCTACAAGAACATGAGCCCGGAACTCAAGGAACGCGTTTACAAGGCCGGCCTGGGCACCTTCTCGATGGGCGGCTCGTTCGAAATGGACGACACCGAGCCGTGGATCACGATCAGTCGCATGGGTCGCTCGCCGGCGGCCGACTTGCTGGACTTCAAGCTCAACTACCAGATGGGCTTACCCGGAGTGGGCATTGCCAAGCGAGTCATCGATGGCTGGCCTGGGCCGGGTGTGGTCTTCCGCACCCGCTACGAGGAGGGCGTGCAGCGCAATTTGTGGCGTTTCTATTCCGACCTCATGCGCGCTGCGCCCACCGAGTGGCCCGATCGCCCCTTGGCTGAATAAGTTTGCGCGCGGCATCCGCGTTTCCCCTTTTTCCACAGGAGATTTTCCGATGGCTCAACCTTGGGCTGAATCCACTCAATCCTTCTACGCGTCCCGCGGCATCGGCGGGCGGTTGGCCCCCTTGAAGAAGCCTGCCGTCATTGTCGTGGACCTGATCAAGGGCTTCACCGATCCGAGCTTTCCCGCAGGCTCGGATTTGACCAGCGTGGTGTCGTGCACGCGCCAGGTACTGGACGCCGCACGGGAAGCCAATGCGCCGGTCATCTTCACGACCATCGCATTCAGCCCGTTGCAAGCCCGAACGATGACGTGGCTGCGCAAGATGACCGGCATGCGCGCGCTGCTCGAGGGCTCGGTGTGGACGGAAGTGGACGAGCGGCTGGGGCGACGGGTGGACGACGAACCCGTCATCAGCAAGCAAGCCGCCTCCTCATTCACCGGAACGCATCTGGCCTCCATGCTGGTGGATCTGCACGTGGATGGCGTGATCATTACGGGTGCCGTGACCTCCGGCTGCGTGCGCGCCACCGCGGTGGACGCCTGCATGGCGGGCTGGCCCGTTTTCGTTCCCGCCGAGTGCGTGGGCGATCGCGCGCAAGGCCCGCATGAAGCCAACCTGTTCGATATCCAGGCGAAATATGGTGAGGTGTGCTCACTATCCGACGCCTTGGCGATGCTGGCGCCGACCCGTTAATTGTCTGGAGGGAATTGTCATGCTGATTCTGGCGGATACGGCCATCCATACCGGCGCTTTTCCGGGCATCGAGCCACGGCTCATGGTCCCGGCGGCCGCGGCGGGACCGTTGGACTTCGACGCCGAATGCCAGTTGGGGACCTATCTGCGCAAGCAGGACCTGGACATCATTCGCGAGCTGGAAATCGCCGGTCTTCAGGGCCGGGGCGGGGCAGGATTTCCCGCCGCCACCAAGTGGTCCGCCCTGGCGAACAACGCGGCCTCGCACAAGGTCGTGGTGGCCAATGGCGAAGAGGGAGAGCCGGCGTCTCGCAAGGATCGATGGCTGCTCACGCATCGCCCGCACTGTGTGCTCGATGGATTGCTGCTGGCCGCCCAGGCCATCGGCGCCACGCGCGCGATCGTCTACCTCTCTCACGAAGAGACTGTCCATGCCATGCGCAAGGCCATTGACGAACTCATGGCCTCGCACCTGAAGCCGGCGTTGCGAGTTGAAGTGCACGTGGTGAAGGCCACCTATGTCGCCGGAGAAGAAACCGCGGTGTGCCGCGCCATCAACGGCGGCCCTGCGCTGCCGACCTCCCGGCCGCCGCGCCCCTTCGAAGTCGGTGTGGATGGCGCCCCCACACTCGTGACCAACGTGGAGACGCTGGCATACGCCGCCTGGATCTCCCGTCACGGTGGCGATCGATTCCGGACACAGGGCGTGACGAATTCTCCAGGTACGACGCTCATGACGCTCACCGGCGCTTGCCGTCGTCCTGGCGTGTATGAGGTGCCGCTGGGCGCCACCATCGATGACGTATTTCAGACCGTGGGCGGCGGCTATATCGGAACGCCCCGCGGCTACATCATGGGCGGGTGGTTCGGCGGCTTCCTGTCGGCCAATCACGGCACGCGCAACTGCTGCTACGTGGGCCTGCGCAAAGCCGGTACGGGACTGGGCTGCGCGGCCATCACGGCGCTGTCCGACCAGGACGACGCCGTGCAGATGGCAGGCGACATCGCCGCCTGGTATTCGGCGGAGTCCGCGCATCAGTGCGGCGTCTGCACCAAAGGAACCCAATCTATCGCCGCAACGATCGGCCGCATTAGCCAGGGCCAGGGCGTCTCGCAGGACCGCGAGAACCTGATCCGCTGGGGAACGACCTTGCGCGGGCGCGGCGCCTGCGCCTTCCTCGACGGCGCGGCCACGCTTGCCCGCTCCCTGATCCACGAATTCGACGACGCCGTTTCCGAACGTCTTGCGCCCCAGGTGCCCGAGACCCCGACGACGCCGGTCCTTGAGTCCCTAGCCATCCGGAAACCCTTATGAAAGTTCACGTAGACATGACCAAGTGCACCGGCTTCGGCACGTGCGCGGACATCGCCCCGGCCGTCTTTGTCATCGACGAATTCGGATATGTGCAACTGCTTGCCGGCAACGAGTTGACGCCCGATCAAGAAGAGGCAGCGCAAGACGCCGCTCGCAAGTGCGGCGCGCAGGCCATCACTTTCGAGAAGTAGAACCCTCCCTCCCTAGGAAAACCTGATGAATCTTGAACTCAACGGAAAGATCGCGCTGGTGACGGCCGCGAGCGCCGGCATTGGCGGCGCCGTGGCCACCACCCTCGCCCGCGAAGGTGCCACGGTGGCCACCAGCTCGCGCGACCCCAGCGCCCTCATCAATGGTGCGGATGTCGCGCCTGGCCGGCTGGTGGGCTATCCCGCCGACCTGGGCAACCCGCAAGACTACGGCACGCTGGTCGAGCGAGTCGTGAATGAACACGGCCGGCTCGACATCATGGTGGTCAACACCCCGGGGCCTCGCATCATCCCCGTGCTGGACGTCCAGGACGAAGACTGGGCAGAGGCGTACGACCTGCTGGCCCGGCCGGCCATCAAGCTCGCCCACGACGCGGCCAAGCAGATGGCCAAACAACGCGGCGGCTCGCTGATCTTCATTACCTCCACGTGGGTGAAGCAGTCCATGCACGGCGGCGTATTGTCGGCCACGATGCGCTCGACGCTGTCCGCCTTGGCCAAGCAGATGGCGCTGGAACTCGGCCCGCTGGGTGTGCGCGTCAACCAGGTCATGCCAGGCGCGACCGGCACGGCACGAATGGAGTCGATCCTGAGCAGCAAGGCGCAACGTAACAACACCAATCGCGAGATCGAGCTGGCCAAGGTGGTCGAAACCATCCCCCTGGGACGTTGGGCCGAAGTGCAAGAGATCGCCGACACCGTCGCTTTCGTGGCGTCTCCACGCTGCAACTTCATGACCGGCGCCACGCTGCAGATCGACGGCGGCGCCATTCGTTCCACGCTTTGACTTCTCCACGCTTCAACTTCAATAGAAGAGATCCTTCCACATGGCCAAAACACTGACCGAACTTTTTATTGACCAACTCAAGCTTTGCGAGGTTAACGCCGAGCAACTGGTTGCTGTCATCTCCGAGCACAACAAGCGCGTCGACTTTGTGGATGCCGCAGTCGCGGCCACGCGTCAGCTTGGCGCAGGGGTTCTGGTGCTGACGGCATCGAGCCTGTCGAATCCGTCACTGCCCCCCTATCGCCCCGACGGCCGCGAAGTTGGCGCGCTGCTCGCGGCGGCCGCCGAGTGCGATTTCGTGATCGACCTGACGCAAGCGGGCCTGATCCATTCGGACATCCGCACCCGCATTGTCGGCAAGGGCAAGCGCATGCTCTTCGTATCGCCCGAGCCGGCCGATGTGCTCGAACGCCTCATGGGAACGCCCGCGATGCAGAGCGAGATCAACAAGGGGGCGGACCTCCTCAAGGTCGGCAAGCGCATGCGGATCACCAGTGCAGCAGGGACCGACCTTACGGTCGACATCAGCGGCGAGGCACTGCCCATTACTCGCCAGTGGGGCTTCGTGAACGAGCCGGGCCGCTGGGACAACTGGCCCAGCGGGTTCATCGCCTGCTTTCCCAACGACAAGACCGCCTACGGAACTATCGTGCTGCAGCCGGGCGACGTGCTGATCCCGTGGCAGCGCTACGTGGAGAACGCGGTACACCTGAAGATCGCCGACGGCTACATCGTCGAGATCACCGGCGAGGGCTACGACGCGTTCGTGCTGCGTGACTACTTCAGTCGCTGGAACGACCCGGAGGTCTATGCGCTGTCGCACATGGGCTGGGGCGTGCACCCGAATGCCGCCTGGTCCGCGCTGAGCGTCTACAACCCGGGCCAGGTGTTCGGCCAGGAGCTGCGTTCCACCTCGGGCAATTTCATGTTCTCGACCGGCTCCAACCGGTTTGCCGGACGCGAAACGCCTGCACACCTGGATATCCCGATTCGTGACTGCACGATCACCATCGACGACACCACGGTAGTGCGAGACGGTCGATTGCTCGACTACTAAGCCCTGCCCCCGAAAGAAGGACGAACCATGGACCGAAAGTTGTTGGAGTCGGCGATCCTATCGATCGCGCGCTCGGCCGAGTCTTTGCAGGAATTCAAGAGCGCCCCCACATCCGTGGGGATCAAGTACGGCCTGGACGAGACCTGGTCGCGTGTCATCGCCGGTGGTGACCGTGATCGGCTTCGTTCTGCAGGTGTCGGCGACGGGATCTCGATCCTGGTGAGCCGTTGGTTCCGCGACGACCTCGGCGACAGCCAGAATACGGGCGCGTTCACGGTCGACAAGTCGCTTCGAATTCCGGCGCCAAACGTGCCCAGGAACCTGGTCTTTGCGGGCGGATGCTCGCATGTGCCAGACCTGCTGGCCCGTCCGGAAGTGGATCCGGCCGACGCCGTTGAGCGGCTCAAGCATGGCTTCGAACAGCTGCGCGTGCTGCTGGCGGCAAGCAAGCCGGATGTGATCATCGCGATGGCCGACTGCCACTTCCAGAGCTTTGACACCGGCGCCTTTGTGGTCGGGACGGCATCCAGCCACGAAGGGTCCATGGCGTTCTTCAAGCGCCCCGACATCGACCTGCGGTTGCAGGGCGAGCCCGAACTCGCGCGCACCATCGTGCGCGACATTCGGGCACGGGGCCTGGAAGTGGAAGACGCAGGCGAAGTGCAGCTCGACCACGGCTTCATCGTGCCGATGCGCCTGCTCCTGCCCACGCCGGATACGCCGGTGATCCCCATCATCACGCAGCCTGGGCGAAGCTTCTCGCCGTTCAACGCACGCATCTTTGGCGAGGCGCTGCGTCCCGTCATCGAATCGTCGGGCAAGCGCGTTGCCATCTTGGGTACCGGCGGCCTGTCGCACTGGCTGGATCCCGGCAAGTTCGGTTTCGTGGACGTCGAGTTCGACCGCTACATCCTGGATCTCCTGGAAGCCGGCCAAGGTCTGCAGTTGGCAAACCTGGAGCCCTACGCGCTGCTCAGCCACGGTCAGTACGAGATCCTGAACTGGATCATCATGCTCGGCGCGGTGGGGCCCGGCGTGCGATCACGAACGCTGGCCTATGAGCCCATGAGCGCCTCCGGCGGCGGCTGGGCCGTCGTCCACATGCCGCTGCCATTTCCCGCACAACCATGACTCACACTGCCATGACCCTACCCGAACCGCCTCGTCGCCCAACCACCCTGCGCGTGGGGCTGACCCAATGGCACGCCGCACGTGACCTGCAGGCCAATGTCGCCGCGGCCGTTGACGCCATCAGGCGCGCCGCGGGCGACGGCGCACAGCTTGTTTCCTTGCCTGAAAACGGCCTGTTTCTCGGCACCAATGCAGAGATGCGTGCAGCGGCTTTCGGGACGGACAGTCGCCCGATCGAGATGCTGCGCGAGGCCGCTCAGTCGGTCCGGGTTCCCGTGGTTCTGGGCGGCTTCAAGAACAAGGAAGCGGATGGGCGTATTTTCAATTCCGCGATCGTCATCGATCAGCAGGGACAGCTGGCTGGCCGATACGACAAGATCCACCTCTTCGATGCCACCGTCGCCGGGCAATCGTTCGAGGCTTCGAGCGTCGAACTGCGCGGTACCGAGCCCGTGATTTTGAACCTGGACGGCGTCGGGATCGGTCTATCGATCTGCTATGATGTCCGCTTTCCCGAGCTGTTCCGGCAACTCGCGCTCGCTGGCGCCGAGGTGTTCCTGGTCCCCTCCGCCTTTACCCATGTCACGGGTCGCGCGCACTGGGAAGTCCTGCTGCGGGCTCGGGCGATCGAGAACGCCGCGCACGTGATCGCTTCGGCCACGATTCGTGGTGTCGATCCTTCCAAGGACGCGTTCGAGACCTGGGGCCATGCATTGGCCGTCGACCCTTGGGGGGTCGTGCTCGCCGACCTCGGGGAAAGTCAGGCCGCCACACAGGTCGTCGAGCTGGATCTGCAGAAGGTGCACGACGTACGGGCGAAGCTGCCGGTTCTGCGAGGCGTTCAGACGCACGCTTACACTCGGCCACCTCGTATCGTCACACTTTCATGATCACCGCCATGCCGACACCCGATTCAACGCGTCTTGCGTCGTCCTTCGCACAAGCACCACAGTCCTGCGGGGAAAGTGCGGGCGAGCCGGTCATTCTGGCGAACGAGTTCGCGGGGATCCTCGTGCAAAAGATCAGCATGCGACAGGGTGACCGCCTAAGGCTGAAAGTGTTGCCCGACGGCGCGGAGATCCTGCTGGATCCCATGCAGCTTGAAGCCATCATGCAGATGCAGCCGGCCGATTTCTCCGGCCTGCTCGCAAGAGCCATCGAGAACGACGAAGCCGGGGAGAAACCTGAATGAAACGCCAGCGCGGTCATTCCGTTGACCAGGTCCATCAAGTCCTGGAAGAGCGCATCGTTAGCGGCTTCTACGCCCCTGGCCTTCGTTTGTCGCAAGAGTTGCTAGCCGAGGAACTCAACACCAGCCGCACGCCGCTCAGGGAAGCCTTCAACCGCCTCCAGGCCAACGGCCTCGTGGTTGCGAGCAACAACCGCGGTGTCGAAGTGGCGCCGATTCGCTTCGAGCACACCGAACAGCTCTACGCGTTGCGCTTGCTGGTTGAACCGCCATTGATCGCGGCACTGATTCCATCGGTGGCGCCGAAGGACATTCAGACCATGCGTGCCGCATTGGAATCGATGCGCACGCACAGCTACTCGACCCGAGCGTTTCAGGACGCACACCTGCAGTTCCACCAGGTGCTTCTGTCGCGCTACCCGGAAGCGATGCGCGTCGCTGTCGAATCAGCGTATCAACGCATCCATCGGCACCAGCAGTTGCATTTCTCGCGGCCCCATGTGCCCGAGGACTTCACGACGATCGACCAGCACTTTCTGGATGCAATCGAGGCGGGTAACGCCGAACTCGCGCGCAAATGGAATGAGTTCCACCTGATCGACACGGCGCTCGGGTTGATGCTGGACATCGACCCTGAACAACGCCTGGACTCGCTGCAGCTGTCCGCAGCCGGCGTCAACATCGTCCTCGAACAACCGGCCACCGTACCAGCCCGCCCAGTGCGCATTCGCTGGAACCGACCGGGCACGGCCTCAATGCCCGCTGTTGAAACGGTGAACCTCATTCACGCTCCGGAGCCGCCCGGCTAGGATCGCGCCTCGGCGCACAAGCGTTCTGTCGAGCCCCCCAGGATCAGGCCGCACCGGCTTGAGGGGTATCTGCACGCAATTTTTTGAATTGCCTCCGAAAGAGGGGCATCCATTCAAGGAATGAATCAAATGAATATGTTAGAGGGAAAGGTCGCGTTGATCACCGGCTCCGCTACCGGCATCGGGCGGGGCATTGCCCGGCGCTTCGTTCGCGAGGGTGCTCGCGTCGTGCTGTTCGACATCTCCGAGCAGCCCTTGAAAGCCTTGGAGCAGGAGTTGGGAAGCGCCTGCGTCGCCGTACAGGGGGACGTAAGTCAATGGGAAGACAACGCCCGCGCCGTTGCAATCGCCCTCGAGCGCTTCGGTCGCCTGGATGTTTTCGTTGGCAATGCTGGAATTTACGACCATGCCGCATCGCTGGAGTCGATGCCGCCAGAGACGCTGTCCGCAGCATTCCATGAACTGTTCTCGATCAACGTGAACGGTTATCTGCTCGGCGTACGCGCCAGCCTTGAAGCGCTGCGGGCCACACGAGGCAACGTCGTACTGACCGGTTCGTTCGCCAGTTCATCGCCGGCAGGTGGTGGCGTCCTCTATACGGCCTCCAAACACGCCGTGGTCGGGATCGTCAAGCAGCTGGCCTACGAGTTGGCGCCGGCTATTCGTGTCAATGCCGTGGCGCCAGGCATTGCCCCCACCGTGCTCAAGGGCGTGCAGTCGCTCGGACAACAGCCTCAGGACGCGGTGCTGGAAGAGTCCGTTCCCAACATCCCTCTGCAGTTCATCCCCGATGCCGATGCTTACGGTGGCCTGTATGCCATGCTGGCCTCGAATGCGGAGTCCGCCCACATCACGGGATCGGTGTTCCAGGCCGACAGCGGCTTGGCCATTCGAGGATTCGGTCAGCCGCGCTGATCGCGGCTTCGTCAGGCGGCTGCGGCTTTCAACGCCGTCTTGAAACGGCGCCTCATGGCGCCGCGTATCTCGCTGGCAGGGCTGGCTGCTCGAACACGCTTCAGCCGCCGGCCTCGTCGACATGTCCATCGAGACGATGGACGCACTAGTCTGGACGTCGATTGGCGACGTCCTTTCGCTCCAGCCACGCGTGACGATGGTTATCTGCGTTGGCGCTGTCGATCCGGGAAACCCGGGTTAAATCAAATCGTTATCTAAGGAAAATCCCGTCAATCAGGTTGATCATGTGAGGAGACTTCGGTGAAAACAAATAAATTAGTTATCCTATGTTTAATGTCGGTTTCAGGAGCTGCTCACGCACAAAGTAATGTCGAGCTCTATGGGGTCATCGACTCAGGCGTGATGTACGTTTCGAATGTAGGTGGTCACAGCACCTGGCAGTCGGATCCGGCGGCGCCCGCGCCGAATCTGTTTGGGCTTCGTGGTACGGAAGATCTGGGCGGCGGGACGAAGGCGGTCTTCAAGCTCGAAGGGATGTTCAGCATAAACAACGGTGAATCGCTCGGTGGACTCTTCGGCCACGAGGCATACGTGGGCCTGAAAGACGACCGGTGGGGCTCCCTGACGATGGGCAATCAGATCGACTTCATGTTTTATTCGCTGGTCGTCGATCACTGGGGGCCCGCGTTCCCGTTTATCAGTGCGCTCAGCCTGCGACAGGGCTCGTTTGCAGGATTGAACGTGCCCAATGGACCACCGGGCAACAACTCGTTCGACTTCGATCGGGCGCTTGGCGCACCCATTGCGAACTCCGTCAAATACGTGAGCCCGATCGTGGCTGGTCTGTCGATTGGCGCCCAATATAGCTTCGGTGGCCAGCCTGGCGCATTTGGTCAGAATAGCGCGCAAAGCTACGGGATCAACTATCACCTCGGTGCACTAGCACTCAATGGGGCCTACACCTACGTTAAATATCCGACACTGAACAACGGCAACGATGGCATCAGAAACCTCGGCCTCGGAGCTTCCTATGTCATCGGCCCGGCCGAGATTGCAGCGTTGTATACGAGCACGCAGAACACCGCGAACGGCGCGCGTGTCGGCGTCTACGAAGGTGATATGACGTGGACGTTCTCCCCCTTCTTTCGCATGAATCTCGCGTACCAGTACATGAAGGGCAATCAAGCACTGAGTAACCAGCATGTCAGTCAGGAAACGCTCGCACTGATGTACTCCTTGTCCAAGAGCACCAGTATCTTCGGAGCCGTGGCGTTGCAGCAGAGTTCGGGCGGCCCGGCCTGGATCAGCATGACACCAGGGCCCGCTTCGGGTGGTCGGCAGACCGCGGTGGACATCGGCGTCGAGCACGTGTTCTGAGTTCGCTGATCATCGGGTGACGCAAGCGTGTCCATCCGACGGCGGTCCTGCTGGACGAGTGCCGGTGCGCTGTCGTCGATGCAGCGCGCTGCACATCTGCGTGGTCGTAGAGGGGGTTGCTCGCAAGTTTAATACGGGCGCACTTGAGGCGCTCACCATCTTAGGAGAACAAAGAATGAAATATGTTCGTGCAGCATGCTGGTGGACGGCCAGTGTCCTTCTCGCACTGGCCACCTCAAGTGCAATCGCGCAGGAGGGAAACCTGTCGGAGACGGCACACTCCGCAACGTCGTCATCGAGCATCAAGGCAAGACGGTTGGCTAATCGCCAATTGCAAAAGAACGTACGACGCGCATTAATCCATACGACGGGGATCTATGCTTCCGGCATTGCAGTTCGTGCAAGCAATGGCGTGGTCACGTTGCAAGGATGGGTACCTGAGCAGTCGCAGATCGCTCTCTCGACGCAGGTGGCTGAAGGCGTACCCGGCGTCACGACGGTAATTTCTCAGTTGATTGTGCGGCCGGTCAATCAGTGAGGCACAACGGGAAAGACAAGAAGGCTTCGGCCAGTCGACGACCACCCCCAGGCCGCAGTCCGATCTGACCCAGGTTGATACGGGACAACTATGTACGAGTACAGATTGGCAGAGGCAACGAGCAAGTGTCGCGTAGGTCGCTTCTTGTTTCGCGGAATCGGCCGACGGACCTTGGCTGACTGTCAAGGGGACGCCAGAAAATGAAACGCCTGTATCGAGCAGGCCTATCGGCCCCTCCATTCAATATTTGAGAAAGCGCTCACAATCATTGAGACCCTACAACAACCCTGCAACCACCTCCCCCACCATCCAACCCCCAATAATTCCCCTTGACGCCCTATCTTTCGATATATATCTTTAGATATGTTTTACGACATATAGGACACGATCATGCGACACAACTACTTCCGCGGCCATGCCCGATGCGACGGTCATGGTGCGCATGCCCGTTCTGACTGGTTCGCCGGTCTCTGGCACGCGATCGGCCGCCATCGTCGCGGTCACGACATGTTCGGCGGCGGCCCGTTCGGCGGCCGGGGCGGTCGAGGCGGCTTCGGCGATTTCGGCGACGACGGCATGCCGCGCGGCCGCCAGTTCAGCTCCGACGATCTCCAGTTGCTGCTGCTTGCGCTGGTCGCCGAACAGCCGAGCCACGGCTACGAACTGATCAAGGCGCTCGACACGCGTTCGAACGGCTTCTACAGCCCCAGCCCCGGCATGGTGTATCCGGCCCTCACGTATCTCGAGGAAGGCGGCTTCGTCGCGTCGCAGGCGGAAGGCAACCGCAAGCGCTATGCACTGACCGACGCCGGCCAGGCGCATCTCGACTCGCAACGCGAACGCGTCGACACGCTGTTCGCACGCCTCACGTATCTCGCGCGCCGGATGGATTTCATGCGTCGCGCGTTTGCCGGCGAATCGGCGGGCTACGACGCACCGGACGAATCGCAGGCCGGCTGGCTGCCCGAATTCGTCGAGGCGCGCCTGGCACTCAAGCGCGCGCTGCTGCACAAGAGCGGCGCCGACGCGGATGAACAACGGCGCATCGCGGCCATCATGCGCCGCGCGGTTGCCGATATCGAAGGCGGCGCCGGCGCGTAATCCGCGCCGGGCTTCCCCTACCCAAGGAGAACGGATCGATGCAGAACACCTCCGAGCGCACCGTGACCCGCGTGCGCCACACCCTCAAGTTCCGCCTGCTGCAAGTCCTGCGCGTACACGCCGTGACGCCGCACCTGCTGCGCGTCACACTCGGCGGCCCCGATCTCGCGGATTTCGAATCCGCGTCGTTCGACGATCACGTGAAGGTATTTTTCCCGCCGCCCGGCGCCGAGCGCCCCGCGATGCCGACACTCGGCGCGAACGGCCCCGAGTTTCCGGAAGGCGAACCGAGGCCGGTCGCGCGCGACTTCACGCCCCGCCGCTTCGACCGCGCCGCCCGCGAACTCGATCTCGAATTCGTGCTGAACCATCCGGGCCCCGCATCGCAGTGGGCCTCGCAGGCACGCGTCGGCCAATGGCTCGGCGTCGGCGGCCCGCGCGGTTCGTTCGTCGTCCCGACCGGTTTCGACTGGCATCTGCTGATCGGCGACGATACGGCGCTGCCGGCCGTCGCGCGACGTCTCGCGGAGTTGCCGGCCGGCTCGCGCGCGGCCGTCGTGCTGGAAGTCGCGGATCGCACCGCGCAGATCGCGTTCGACACGCACGCCGACGTGCATGAAATCTGGCGCTTCCGCGCCGAGGCCGACACGGAAGAAGGAGACGTGCTGCTGAATGCCGTGCGCGACCTGCCGCTTCCGCAATCCGGCGAAGGCTATGTCTGGGCGGCCGGCGAAGCGCAGTCGATGCGGGCGGTGCGCCAGCACCTGACCGGCGAGCGCGGCATCGACAAGTCGCGCATCCGCGCGGCGGCCTACTGGAAGCGCGGCGCGGCGGCCGTGCACGAAGCGCTGGAAGACTGACGCAGCCGGGCACCCGGCGCCGGGCGTGCGGTGCACGCCCCCGGCCCGTCGGCCGGAGATGCGGCCGGAACACCGGTGCGCCGGCCGGCCTGGCATCGTTGTCGCGGCTGGTATATATCTGTGTGAGCGGCGCCGCTGTCGCACGACAGCCGCCGCAGTCCGCCCAGGAGCGCCCGGTCATGACAAAAGCAAGCCACGCTTCGCCTTTCCTTCGCAACCTGAAGATCGTCGGCTATTGCAGCCTCGCCGCAGTGGTACTCGCGCTGTTCGTCGCGATGTGCGCGATCCTGAAGGACAGCGCCCTCGACCGCGACGCCGCGCAGCACCCGGCCGATACGCCCGAACTGCACGATGCGGGCGGCAACCCGTCCGCACCGGCCGAATCGGCCAGGACACCCGGCTGACGGCGTCCTGCCCGATCCTTCTTCCTTCCGCTTACGGTGCGTGGCGACGCCCCATGACGATCGCATGCACCGAATCGCCGAGCCGCTCGAGCGGTGCGGTCACGCGCTGCCCGTACAGGTGCGCGGCGAGCGCGCCGGCCGTGCCGGCCAGCACGCCGCCCATCATGTCGAACGGCCAGTGCACCCCCGCATAGACACGCCCCCACGCAATCGCCACGGCCAGCGCGGCCATCACGAGCCCGGTCAGGCGCGTCGTGCCGCCGAGCATCAGGCCGATCGCCATGCTCCACGCGAACGTCATGTGGTCGCTCGGAAACGAGCTGTCGGGCGAGTGCGGGATCAGTTGCGTGCCCACGCCGGCCATGAACGGGCGCGGCGAGAACCAGAAATGCCCGATGACCTGCGCGAGCGCGAGCGCCACGCACACGCCGACGCCGGCTTCGATCGCCTGACGTCGCGCCGGGCGCTCGCCGAACATCCACGTCAGCAGCAGCATCGCGGGCAGCGCGTAGACGAGCCAGTCGGCGGCGAAGATGGCAAGGCGGGCGACGCCCGGCTGCGGCGCAACCCCGGCGTTGATGGCGGAAAAGAGGGTGAGATTGAGGTTCTGCATGAGTCCGGTTGCGTGAAGCGTAAAAAGTCGGCCGGCTGCCCGGCCCGGTACGAGCGATGCCGGGACGCCTCCGCATCGGGCGATGCCCGCTGCGGCAGCCATGCAGGACGAATCCCGCAGCGGCGAACGCACTTAGAGCTCCCGCGGCAACACTAGTTCACACAATTGTCACATTTACGCGCGACTGCTTCCCGTAAATACTCACCCCACATCCCGAAAAAGCTCACCTTTTTCACATCGCGGTGTCATTCACGCGTGCGAACATCGGGCGGCCACATGCCGTCCGGTCCGCTTTCATCATTCATCTCAATATTTACGTCGCGAATTCTTCGAAATCGGCAACAATTAATTCCACATGCGGCATCGCACAACGGCAACGCACAGGCATAGGATTACGAGCTTACGAGCACTCATCCACGAAGCGATCAACAACAAGGAGTCCGCATGAAACCCAGCGATGTCCGATCGAAAGCGTTTGCGATGCCGTTGACCAGCCCTGCCTTCCCGATGGGCCCGTACCGATTCGTCGATCGTGAATTCCTGATCATCACGTATCGCACCGATCCCGACCGTCTCCGCGAAATCGTCCCCGAGCCGCTGCAGATCACCGAGCCGCTCGTGCATTACGAATTCATTCGCATGGCCGATTCGACCGGCTTCGGCGATTACACCGAAAGCGGCCAGGTGATCCCGGTCGAATACAACGGCCAGCCGGGCGGCTACACGCTCGCGATGTATCTCGACGATCACCCGCCGATCGCCGGCGGCCGCGAGCTGTGGGGCTTCCCGAAGAAACTCGCGTCGCCCACGCTGCACGTGAACACCGATCACCTGCTCGGCACGCTCGACTACGGCAAGGTGCGCGTCGCGACCGGCACGATGGGCTACAAGCACAAGGAGCTCGACATCGACGAGCAGACGAAGCGTCTCGCCGGCCCCAATTTCCTGCTGAAGATCATTCCGCATGTCGACGGCACCGCGCGCGTATGCGAACTGGTGCGCTACTACATGCAGGACATCAAGATGAAAGGCGCGTGGACGGGCCCCGCATCGCTCGAGCTGGCGCCGCACGCGCTCGCGCCGGTGGCCGACCTGCCGGTGCTCGAAATCGTCGAGGCCCGCCACCTCGTCGCAGATTTGACACTGGGCCTCGGCGAAGTCGTCTACGATTACCTGGCCAAGTAACGCGTCCGCAGTCCTTTCTCCCTGTCAATCCTTTCACCACGGGAATTCGAACATGAGCAACCTGAATGGCAAGACCGCAGTCGTCACGGGCGCCGCAAGCGGCATCGGCAAGGAAATCGCCCTCGAGCTCGCGAAGGCGGGCGCGGCGGTGGCGATCGCCGACCTGAACCAGGACGGCGCGAACGCGGTCGCCGACGAGATCGTCAAGGCGGGCGGCAAGGCGATC
>NZ_JPGM01000087.1:0-798 GCF_000731655.1 Burkholderia sp. MSh2
CCACGGGAATTCGAACATGAGCAACCTGAATGGCAAGACCGCAGTCGTCACGGGCGCCGCAAGCGGCATCGGCAAGGAAATCGCCCTCGAGCTCGCGAAGGCGGGCGCGGCGGTGGCGATCGCCGACCTGAACCAGGACGGCGCGAACGCGGTCGCCGACGAGATCGTCAAGGCGGGCGGCAAGGCGATCGGCGTCGCGATGGACGTGACGAACGAGGAAGCCGTGAACAGCGGCATCGACAAGGTCGCCGAAACGTTCGGCTCGGTCGACATCCTCGTGTCGAACGCGGGCATCCAGATCGTCAACCCGATCGAGAACTACGCGTTCTCCGACTGGAAGAAGATGCAGGCGATCCACGTCGACGGCGCGTTCCTCACGACGAAGGCCGCACTCAAGCACATGTACAAGGACGATCGCGGCGGCGTCGTGATCTACATGGGCTCGGTGCACTCGCACGAGGCGTCGCCGCTGAAGTCGGCGTACGTGACGGCCAAGCACGGCCTGCTCGGCCTGGCGCGCGTGCTCGCGAAGGAAGGCGCGAAGCACAACGTGCGCTCGCACGTCGTGTGTCCGGGGTTCGTGCGCACGCCGCTGGTGGACAAGCAGATTCCGGAGCAGGCGAAGGAGCTCGGGATCAGCGAAGAGGAAGTGGTGAAGAAGGTGATGCTGGGCAACACGGTCGACGGCGTGTTCACGACGGTGCAGGACGTCGCGCAGACGGTGCTGTTCCTGTCGGCATTCCCGAGCGCCGCGCTCACGGGCCAGTCGTTCGTCGTCAGCCACGGCTGGTTCATGCA
>NZ_JPGM01000088.1:0-33211 GCF_000731655.1 Burkholderia sp. MSh2
CCACCCCTTCCCATCCCGAACAGGACCGTGAAACGACTCTACGCCGATGATAGTGCGGATTCCCGTGTGAAAGTAGGTAATCGTCAGGCTCCCTAAGCCAAGAACCCCCGCCCGACAAGGCGGGGGTTTTTGCATTTCGGCGGTGGAAATGAGTGCGGAGTACTCGGCATGGATGCTTGTCGTGCTGCATGCATTGATGCTTGCGATGCCGTCGAATGCGAGAGAGCGGAGCGCAACTTTTCGTCTGTTGTGACGGTTGTTGAAGTTACTTGCAGCGCCACCGCGGACCATTTTCGTCAAGGCGTGCGCCGAAGTGCTTCACGCCGAGCCATCACCAGACAGTAGAGCTGCGCAAAGGGGCCAGCGCTGCGTGTTCCAGCTCATCTTCCTCTTCTTGGGCAGCTGCCCCATAGGGCTGCTCTCGCCAGTTCAGCGCGTTGTAGTCGGGCGTGATGATGACCCTTCGGGAATCAAAGTTGAACCGAAGATAGACGCGATCACCCGGCTTGAATCCGAACATCTCGAAATGCGCGTCGATGGCGCGCATCCATGGCATGTACGGTTGGCCATCCTGGGGAAGGTCAGGCTTGGTGCCGAGGGGCAGCTCAACCGTTGGATGCGGTTTGAGCTTCTTGGGACGTGACTTACTATAGGCGTTAGCCATCTTCCGACTCCTGTACTGAGTTGGTTGTGGTCAGCGGGTCGTATGGGTGGCAGCCCATGCGGCCCGCGCTTTTTGCAGTGATGCAGATTCAGTTTAGAAGGCCAGCGTCCGTTGAGGGAGCTGGCCGAATGGCACCGCGGTCTACCTGATTGCGGGTTCTGCTGCGGACATGAAGCGCTTCGTCGCCGATATATCAGTTGATATGTCGAGGGTGGTTAGCGCAATAAATCCAAAAAAAATTGTGGGAAGAAGTAAGAGGCCCGCTGTTGACCATGAAAAATTTTGATGCTGGAAGATGTACCATGGCCCAAGAGCCGCGTAGACAGAAACCGCATATATCACGAAAAATATAAGTTGCTTCGATTTTCGCTTGCGCTCGGTAGCATAGGATGATCGAAATATAAATCTATTCGATGATTCGTCAAATTCGATGAGGTGACGAACCGTCTTCATCATGGATAAAACTGTTAGTGGGGATCGTGAGTTGAGTATCGATAATATTTCCCGGTACTCGTACACGAACCCGAAGACGGCACGAAATTGCTGTTCAACAATAAGACGGCTTCGCTTTGTAATATCAGTTGATAAAAAGGACGCCAGCTGATCAAATTTTGCTTGCTCAAGATTTTTTAATTTAGTTCTTTCCTTCCATCGCATTTGAAGGTGTGCTATTAACCAAGCTGAAGCTGCAGTTGCTAAGCTTGAGATAGCGGGATCTGTAAGATGCTGAGCTAACGTTGTCATATGGTTGTTGTCGTAGAGGTATGTTGGCCTTCTTGCGATCCGATGTTGTCGTGTTTGCAGTGAGTGAGTCACTTGGTCCGAACTTCCACCCAGCAGGCAGTCCACATGGCTCTGCATAGCCATGAATAGCTCAGCAGGCAAGTTTAACGCGGCGGGCGTTCAAGGCAGTCGTTTTTTAAAACCGGCCGGGCGCAAGATTTCGGATACTCAGCAGGGGAAAAGGGCGGCCAACTACTAACACAAGCTCGTGGCTCGACATATAACAACAACCAGCGTGCTAGAAGCACTATCCAGTGACTTTGAGCCGGGGGGCTCGCCCGGTGCTCGAACCACTTGTCGCGTGGCATCGACTATCTCATAAAAACTACGAATGTCACCGAGTCTATGCGTCCGCAGATCTGGAGAATCACCAAGGGACACGATGGCTTCGTGTTGGATGAGAACGCGCTCAGGCAGATCCACTTGGCTTTGCCAACGTCGTGCCAACAGAACCTCCTCTTGGTGTGATTGTTAACCGTGATGCCCCGGTTCGTGCCGCGTTACCCGACGCCATTTGACACATGGGTCAGAGGTTGAAGTCTGACCGCACGCGAAATCCCGGGTACCTCCGCCATGCCCACAACAAGCGTCAATAAACAGGAGACTCTTCGGCGCGTACCTGGTAAAGTTTCGGCACACTTCAGGATTCAATTTCGGCAAGAAAAATGACTATTCCCGTTGTAGATCTGTTCGCAGGCCCAGGCGGTCTGGGTGAGGGTTTTTCCGCTGTACACGATGTGGACGGGAATCGCGTGTTCGACATTCGGGTCTCGATCGAAAAGGACGCCGTAGCACATCAAACGCTGACACTGAGGGCATTGTTCCGTGTTTTGGCGCGCGATCATGTTCCGGATGCTTATTACGATTACATCCGAGGCGACATTGATCGGACAACTCTCTTCAACGATCAAGTTGTTGCGCGTGCACTCGAGTTAGCTACGCAAGAAGCACACTGCCTCGAGCTGGGCATGACCCCCGAGGATGAGATAGACTCGCTGATCAGAACGGCGATCGATGGACATGATGACTGGGTACTCATCGGTGGCCCGCCCTGTCAGGCATACTCGCTCGCGGGAAGATCTCGTCGTCGAAACGTTGATCCGGAGTTCGAGAGCGACCCAAAGCACTTCCTTTACAGAGAGTATCTACGGATCATTCGCGATTTTCAGCCGGCAGTATTTGTAATGGAAAACGTGAAAGGAATGCTCACGTCCACGCACAATGGTCAGCGTATCTTTGAGCGCATTTTCGACGACCTTTCTGAGCCGACTCCTGGAGTCCATTACGACATTCGTTCATTCGTGACTGCGTCGCGTCCGGGGGGGCTGGCTCCGGAGGAATACGTCATCAGAGCTGAGGATTTTGGAGTTCCTCAGATGCGACATCGTGTGATTTTGCTCGGCGTTCGTTCCGATCGGGCGGGGCAGCTGCACGAATTGCTTGATGGTTCTCAGGGTCGGGTAAGTGTGCGCGATGTTCTTGCTGGCCTCCCAACGTTGCGTAGCAAACTGTCGAAGGAGTTAGACTCTGCAGAAGCTTGGCTTCAGGCGCTGAAGACTGCAAAATCGGCTCTCAAAGGGTGGAGATCCCCCGTCCGCACGAACATCGAGAGTCTGATGGCGGACGCGGTAAATCAGGCGCAACGCATCAACAATGTTGGCGGCAGATTTATCCGACGAGACATGAAAGCGCCGCGCGGTCTTGCGGATAACTTTGCTTCGTGGATACATGATGATCGTATCGGAGGTGTTTGCCAGCACGAATCACGTGGTCATATGGTTTCCGATCTGCATCGATACCTGTTTGCTTCGTGCTATGCCAAGGAGTATCAATACTCTCCGAAACTGAGTATGTTCCCACCCGGACTATTACCTAACCATCGCAACGTGGACGGTGAGAACGTGCCGTTCGACGACCGATTCAGAGTGCAAATTTCCGGTACACCCTCAACTACGATCGTATCGCATATATCAAAAGATGGACACTACTATATTCACTACGATCCTTCCCAGTGTCGTAGCCTCACGGTCCGAGAGGCTGCACGCCTTCAAACATTTCCGGATAATTATTTTTTTGAAGGAACTCGTACGCAGCAATATCACCAGGTCGGAAATGCGGTACCACCATTTCTGGCGAAACAACTGGGCGAGTCGGTTGCAAACTTCTTGCAACTACCCAAGCGAGCAACTGTTCAGTCGCGGTCGGCACGGGATCTTTTCGAGCTCGGCTGAGGATCGGACGGAGCGGCGGGGAGTTCTCCGAACTCCTCGTTACCGTTAAGCCATTGGATCAATTCCAGTTGAAGTCGATCTCGGAGTTCACTGCTTTTCGTTGAGCATTCCCACACGACCAATACACGCCATCCCAGGGATTGCAGGGCCTCCACCTGTTGACGATCCCTCTCTCGATTTCTTGTGAGCTTCTCATGCCAGAATTCGCTGTTCGAGGCCGGAGTAGTGGCAAATCTGCACCCCTTGTGAACGTGCCAAAAGCAGCCATGAACCATGATCGCGGTACGATGTTTGGGGAGTACAAGATCGGGGGTGCCTGGCAGATCTCGTCGATGAAGTCGGTAACGGAATCCAGCCGCATGCAGCACTCGGCGAACCACCAGCTCAGGCTTGGTGTTTCTCCCTCGTATCCGCGACATCATCTGGCTGCGTTTCGTCGGATCGACAATGTCGATCATGCCATTGCTCCTTGGTTGGTGTGCATCGAGGAGGCCTTCGGCTCAGGCGATTTTCTGGAACATCGGCTTCGTAGCTCGGTCAGCAGATTATTCTGCCTCGACCAGCGGGATTTTCTCGTCTCGCTGGTCAGGCCTAGCGTGAACTGTCGACTAATTTTTCTTGAATTCCGGAATCGACTCGTCGGGCGTTGAATAGGTCGCGGAGAAAACAGCGTCTTTGCACTCCGGTCTTTTTGCCCATTCCGAAACCATTTTTCCACTTGCCGTGCGATTCAGAACTTGATCCACTTCTCGCGCCCAGCGAGCGATCTGATCCATCAACTGCTTTGATCCCCCCTGTGCTGCCCAAACGCGATCAAGATCAATGCGGTCGCCGAGTCGATCGGCCAATAGCGAGAACGTATAGGCTGCAATATTGGCCTGAAATGCAGGAAACATCGATCGCATCATCTTCTGCGTGTCCCTGAACAGCTTCGCCTTTGCAATCATTTGCTTGTATTCGGGGACATCCGGCAAAGGTGTTTCAGACCCTTCTGCCCCAGACAAACTGGCCATGAACTGTTCGAAGTTCTTCTGTGAGCCGCGGCTTACGATGTCCGGCCGCTTGTCCCATGCGTTTAGGTATTTGGCCAAATCGGTTTTCGTAATGCGCCGTGCCGGCGGCATTGTCTCCTTGAGATCACGCAGTTTTGCGGCAGTTGTTCCCTCGCGAACTAGCATGGTGCTGTAACTGCCAGCGGCGCGTTCATAGAACCATCGACTGCGACCGTCAGGGCAATAAACGCTCAGCGATAGGCGTTCGACCTGGACATGGAATGGCTTGTTTGCAGACAGGTCGGATTGCTTTACTGCGTTCTGACTGTTCGCGAATCGAGAGATGTCCGCGACCAGTGCTTCCTCTTTCACGGCATCTTGCGTTTTCATGACGATGATTTTTGCCGGAACTCGCACACGGGAAAGATCCGTGTCGGGGTACTTGCGTTTGGCAAAATAGATCGAGGCGGTTGTCTGACCGCCGTTGACTACTTGGAGGCCTTTGAGCCAAGCAATGCCAGCGGTGCCGCCGCCCGCGTCGCCAACTCTCATTTCGTCGGCAACAACGACAATCCCATTGTTGTATGCCATGAACCGACTCGGTGTTGTCCTCAGTGTATTCTGAATGCCGGCATTGACACCCTTTGCCTTTACGCTGAGGAATGAACGTACGTTGGCCTCGAGAAGTCGTGCCCCATACTTTTCATAGAGGAGACGCAGTGCTTCTCCGGGTACAGCGGTCAAGGCATAATCGTAGTCCTCGCCGTTTCCGGGTACGAAGACGCATGGTAGTGGACTGCCGCAAACGTCGTTGAAGTCGACGATGAGTTCATCGCGCGGTTTGCCTTCGGACCAGTGACGATGCAACCGTGCAATATCCATGACTTCCAGGTGCACGGTTTTGCCGCCGATCTCTCGCGGCTTGAACTGCAGAGTTCTCGCGACTCGATCTGTCAGGACGTAGATACGGATCTGCTCCAGCTCATCATAAAGGCCCCGAATCAACTCGGCCAGAATACGAATCTCGTCTGATTGATCAAGCCTACTGGCGAGCTTACCTTCAGCGCAGAGTTGGAGGAATCTGAGGCATTGCTCTACAGCTGTCTTGGTTTCCGAGTCCGGGACAGACGTGATTTCGTCGACTCCCTCATAAAGACTCACGAACAGATCGAGCTGTTCCTGTTCGTCGGAAATCGAGTAGCCGCTCAGACGTACATTCGCGTTGCCTACCTTTCGGGAAAAGTGCGTCGATTGCGGTTCGTCAGTCATTCCGATATCGGCCATGTGCTGCATCACGATTTCGGTGAAGGCGCTCTCCGGAAATGGCTGATCGCCCTCGATTTGAGCACGCACTTCAGACTGTGTTTCGTGCAAGAAGTCGATAAGTTCCATTCAGATTCCCTTCATTTCTACAAGCGCACGGTGTAAGTCAAACACCTCCGCGCTCGCTTTGTCGATGTCGATTTCATATGAAGCGCACACCACGCCGTCAGGCATTAAATGTGGTGTCAAGCGCGGAAATCCTGGTCCAACGAGCAGGACTCGAGTTTCGGCAACTTCGAATTTACGAACATAGCTGTCGGCGTGCTCGTCGCGGTAACCGGATGCAATGATCCGCTCCGAAAGCAATCGTTCGGCAACGGAATCTCCTGCAATGATATCTCGCGCCGTCTCTACTGCCTCTGGCAGAGTACGACCACTTTGCGTCTGGCGAAGTCTTACGGCTGCGACGAAGAGCGGTTGGCGCTCGGTATCGTCCAGTTGCTCAAGACTCCCTACCCGTGCGCGAAACCCTGTTGACGATAGCGTGCTCTTGACTTCGACAGCGCCAGTGCCGAGCTCGAAATCGCGCAGACCACCAAGCGGGCCGCGCCATGCGTCGCAAGCCATGGTAGGGTCGACGCCTTCATCAAACATCGCGCGCAATAGCGAAAGTTCGCCAAAGAGGCCAAGTTCGGCTTCGGCGGATAGGGGTTCACCACCTCTGCGCATGAATTCCTGCCACGCACGCACCCTGCCCAGAAGCGTCGCGAGTGACTTGGCTTCGTCGGAAGCTGGACAAGCGGAAAGGGCTGTTGCTATATCGCTTGCCATGGCTGCAAACAACTCTGGACTGGCGGCCTGACGCCGCGTCAGAGCAATCCAGGTGACATCGTCGATAAACGACGTGCGTTCGACGAGGAAGCCACCGCCTTCCGGCAGCTTGACTGTCACCGGAAGCGAGGACGTGGAAAACTGCACAAGGATCGCCTCGGTTCCAATGGGGAAGCGGCGACCGGCTCGGACCAATACGGACCCAACTGGTGATATCTCGATGCTGCGCCAACCGTCGGTAGTGTCGTCAGATACCGCTAGCGAACTCCACGCGAGCGTAAGCTGATTACTCTGCGGAGCCATATTGCTCCTCCCACAGCAAGTGGTCGACCTTGTATTCGACCGACACCTCCTGGTCACTTGAGGGGAAGCTCGCCGCAAATCCCAAGATCGGTTTGTCCCATCCATTTATGTTCTGCACTTCGCGACTGACAGGTGAAAGCGGGTAAAGCAGCAGCAGCCCGCGATGGTTTGCACCATGTCGATTGGCAGCTCGAAGATCACGTAGCGAGCGTCCACTCGGGCGCAACGGTTCAGGTCGCCCCTTGCTTCCGTCTCTCTTCCAAGTATCGATGGTAGCGTCGAGAGCAGCATTCCACTCATCAATTCCAACGTCGATTCCTTCATCGTGTGATTCGGTCAGCACGCCAATCGAATAACCTTTGGCATTCCCCTTTTTTGAGCGCGTCGGCATGGCTGTCACCGTGAAGCGTTTAGCAAAGGTGTGAGACGGCCCAACCCCTTCGTTGTCTTTGCCCTCGGCAACGAGCGCTACTGTCCAGAGATTCAGCTCGCACTTCTTGTTCATCTCGTCGACAAATTCCGCCATTACTGCTCCATTAGCGCGCTCAATGCCAGGCGCCGTCGAATAAGCCCGCAGGAATGCCTTGATCTTGTCAGAGGAGACGTCTCTCCATAACAAGGAGTTTGACCAATCATCTGGCTTGTCTGGGCGCTCTTGCTTTAGCTTCGATTCAGTGGGGGATCCCATACTCGCGATAAGGCGGTCGGCTGCATCGAGGTTGCCCTGCAGTGATTCCGGGCTTGCAGGGAATGCAATGGTTTGCGTGAGAGACCCACTATATGAGAGCCGTACTGTCTGCGCAGTTCTCATTTTCATCGGCGATGTTACTAGCAGGCTGGGATGCGATGCTACCTTGAGACCATATTTGTCCGGAGTGGCGCCCACGGCTACCATTGCGTCAAACTCCTGACGCAGCTCCTCGGCCGCATCGGCGATCAAGCCAAAGCTCTGAATCAGATCGCTGGTTGTATATAGTCGGCAAAGATCGAGATAGCCCGGCCGATATCCGAACCAGCGGCCCATCTGCATTAGCGTATCGTACATTTTCGTCGTTCGAACGAAGTAGCTGGTCGTTAGACCTTCCAGCGTCAGACCGCGTGCGAGTTTGTCTCCTCCAATGGCAATTACCTTTAGGCCAGTGGTTTCCTTTTCGACATAGTCAAGCGCATCCTTGGCAGAGCCATTAATCGTTTTGACGACGATATCGGCGGCGGCATCAGGAAGAGCTGAGGCGATTTCATCCCACGAGGGGAGTGCCGCTGGTCGGTCGCCATCCGTCAGTGCTTCTTGGATCGAGTCATGGGTTGAAACGAAGTCGGATTCCCAGAGATCATGAAGCTCAGCAAGAAGTCCGTCAGCATCGATTTTGCGCGCCAGGCGCTGTGAGATTCGTTTTACAAATTCATCAATCTGCCGTCGAACCTGATTTTGCACGAGCGTGAGTCGGGTAACATGGACCAGCATCGAACAATGCTTCGTCTTCTGGCCACGACAAGCGCGAGCCGCGCATGCGAGCAGGAATGAGTAGATCGCCTCGCGCAGTGATGGTGGCAAGGTGTCCAGGCCACCATGCATTGGTATATGGTCTTTATTGTGTTTTCTAGGCATCCATCCGCCGCCACCGGTATCCGCATGATCATCGAACTCATGTACCAATGGAAGTTCTCCAGTTCGCATGCCATCGGGGCCAGTTATACCGAAAACGCGGGTAGGTCCCACGTAATTCGATGGCGCAGCTAGGTTGCGAATAAACGAGCGAGGAAAGAGATCCTCGCCTTCGTCGTTCGTTTTACCTCGGCGGTGGATGAATACGTTAGCGAACGGTGTGGCCGTATATCCGACGTATGCGGATTTAGCGAAGGTATCAAGTATCTGTCGGATGAGGCTATTGATCGCTTTCGGTTCATGCTCCGGATCCGGAGTACCGTTCTCGTCGAACTCTTGCTCCCCCGTATCGATAGAAGCGTTATCAGCTTCGTCATCGATTACGAGCAATGGGAGATTTGTCGAAACTCGTCGCCCAGTTTTCGGGTCGGTTGCATTTGCGACATGGTTGCTACGCATCCATTTGAGCAACTTCTCAAGCACCGACTTGTTCTTCTTGACAACGAATAGCCAAGGCCGCTGTTCCGGGGAGACGGAAAATTTCCTTGCTGCTGCCCCGTTAAAGTCGCCCTTCTCATCGCGCGAAGTGGCGCAATTTGGATGAATATTCGGGTCCCGGTCTTCAAAGAAGACGCCGATAGGGTTACCTGGGTCGCGATTCGGCGCGGTCTCATATCCTAAGAACGCTTCCTCAAGACGCATCTGTGTTTGGGATCGCAGGTTGTTGTGCATGCCTGCGAGGACAACGATGATTTTGTAGCCTGCATCCGCCGCCTTACAGATGAGAGCCGAATAGCTACTGGTCTTGCCGGATTGAACATGACCCACGACCAATCCGCGGCGATCCCATGGCGCGTCTCGCTGGGGATCTTCGAGTTGCGCCATGATTCCATCAGTTGAGCGGTCGAGTGCCTCGACGACATTCACCGCGAGGGAGCGCTCCAAGTAACGCTGCAGGCGCTGCCAGTAACGCCAGTCTTTCTTCATTGATGGCTGGAACCAGTCCTCGTGGCCGGTCGGATCGGTCAACGCCGAGTCGTTGGGTACCCAGTGGCTGAACCGGCGGATGAGTTCGGCGACCGCAGCTCCTTCGTCATAGTCGCCGGGCGAAGCCTTCATCATCGTGGACGCTATTCGCACGTTTTCGGCAATTGCGCTGGGCGATCGCGTTGTTTCTTCCGACGCGTCGCGCAGCAGGATCTGAGCGATCGAGATTATCTTTGTCTGAATGGATTCGGAAGTGCTCATCATTTCCCCGTTGTCAGCACGTTCTTTCAGTTTTGAAGTTGCAAGGTCGCGACTAGAGATGCGTATTCCTGGAAGGGTTCGGTAGTAGCCAAAGCCGCTCGAGCGAGCTCCTCACTCATGTTCTTTCGGAGGACCATGTCTCTGAATAAAACGGACAAGACACTTAGCACCTCTGCGCTGGATTCACCGGAAAAGCCGCTGCGAGGGGTGTCTTTTGCCTCGGCCGTGTCGAGCCAGATGCGTTGGACAGGTACCGTCTCTTCGATTACACGAAGCATTGCTCGCACGAGTTCCAAATTCTCGTCACATGTGTCAAGTACGGCAGCGACCGCGGGGTGCTTCTCATCGATGCGGTATTTCACGCCGGCCTTGGTGTGCTCGGCCCTCCAGGCAAGGTCGATCGATGGAGAACCAGACCGAGTTTGCGGGGCCGCCCGGAAGGCAAAAACTCGTCGTGCTCTTTCTCGCGTATCCTCTGCGAGCTTGGTGAGCCAAGGTCGCAATGACACAGGCGGCCGCGCTGTTGATTTTCGGATATCAATCTTCCAAGCTGCGTCAGCAGTATTGGGTATATCCAGTCGTATACGCGCCAAACGATAGGCTTCCTCTCGATTCCAAGCTCGGCCTTGCCCGAGTCCTAGCCAGCCCCCAGCAGCAAGAAGTCGTTCGTTTCTATACACATAGAATCCCTGCTGCGCGCTCCAGCCTGCGGGGCCGCCGTCGCGTTCGAACTCGTCGGACCCGAGCCTATCCTTGTGAGGCAGTACGTGGCATTGCACAGTGATCACGCCTGCGTCTGTCTGCATTTTTGCGACTGGCGATTCCCATGGCTTTGCAGAATGCCCGGACATGAACGGATCCCAAGCGATGACTGGGCGCGAGTTGATTGTCAGTCGTAGCTTTGGGTGTACTCCCTCGATGAGTCGGTGAAAAACCATGGCCAAGTGCTGCTCGACTTCGTCAAGCAGATCAAGAAAGTGATCCGGCGAAAACGCCTTCGTTACGATCCGGTCCATCGTCTCCCAGAGGACTAGGCAACCGTGAGAACGATCGAGTATTTTCGCAATGAAAGCATCGGATCCTGGAGCAGGCCCTTCTAGCAAGGCCCATCCGATTTCCGGCTTTAGTGCGAGTTCATCGAGGTCCCACCTAAGACAAGTGTGGGAGCCATTCTTTGCACTTGCGACAGTCAGCCTGCGGCACTGGGAGAAAGAAGCTGTCTTGAGTCCCATACCAAACCGCCCGAGGTCGTCAGGATCTCGCGAGTCGAGAGGACTTTTGTCCCCAAGTGTCATTGCGCTCTCAAGTTCAGCGTCGTCCATTCCGCGACCGTCATCGAGTATGGCCACGCGACTGGCGGTACCGTTCCACAAGAACTCAATGTCTACGCAGGTAGCTCCTGCAGCGACACTGTTGTCAACGATGTCTGCAATTGCGGCGCCCGTGGAATAACCCATGCCCCGTAAGGCTTCTAGCATGGCGCCTGCTCGTGGCGGCGCGTTTCGTATACTGGTCATTGTCGATAGCCTTTCCCAGGTTGCCAGGTGTAGCCCATTTCAATCAAATCCCGGATTAGCTTGCGAGCCTTGATGTTCTGTTGTTCGATCTCACCGAATACGAAATCCGTACCTGATCCGGACGGATCTCGTGTAACTGATACGCCAAGCTGGTGAGCCAGGTCGATCAGTCTCTGCAGAGATTTAGGTACCGTATTGGGGACTGAATTGGAGATCGGTGCTGATGTTACAGCGACTGGACACGATACATCGCTGCTCTCTTGTGTTTCAGATAGGCTTGAATGAGCTGATGTAGTGTTTGTTCGGGTAGTATCGTCTCCGATTGAGATGTCCTCTTCGGCAGGTGCCGTCTGATGTCGCAGTGGTGCTCGACCGAGAGCCTTCGCGATCGGATCGTAGTAGGGGGCGGACAAAAGCTTGCGCATCGCCTTCGCTTCAATCTGACGAATACGCTCGCGCGTCACTCCGAAGATCTCTCCGACCTGCTCTAGAGTTTTATGCTCGTTGACTTGAATGCCGAAACGCAAGCGTAGTACCTCGGCCTCATTCGGTTTCAGTTTGGCTAACAAGTTATCAACCAATCGTGCCTCTTCGGATGCAGCAAGACTGGTAAACGGCTCATCGACATCTTCGGACTTGAACCAGCCTTCCTGTTTCGCGTCGACAATCGACAATGGGTCGGAAAGTGCGCGCGCAACCAGCTCGTACTTATCGAGTGGCATGTTGCAGATGGCCGCTTTTTCGGCCAACGAGGCAGATTTTCCGTGCATGCGTTCTTGCCTTTCGATTTCCCAACTGCTACGAGACACTTTTTCGTGGACGTGTACTGGAAGTCGGATTGTTAGGGCGGTGTCGCATATCCCGCGACCGAGCTGTTGCTTGATCCACCACGTCGCCATTGTCGAAAATCGGAACCCTCGGCGCCAATCAAAGCGGTCAATTGCCTTGAGCAGGCCAAGGTTTCCTTCTTGGATGAGATCTTCTAACGAGAGCCCGGAATGTCGCCTGCGACGAGCCAAGTCCATGACCAAGCGTACGTTGGCTTGTGCCATTTGGTTCCGACAGTGGACTAGCTGCGCGATGGAACTTCGATAGGCAGTGGCAGAAGGGTGACGGTCGACAAGTGCCACTTTGTCCAGGCCGATCAGGAAGGGGCGCCTGAATCGTATCCGCCCGAGTTCGGACCGAATCTCCTCGGCAACCTCTCTACGTGGGGACTCCGTAACGAGCGCCCGAATATTGGAGAAGACTTCAAGTACGTCGTCGATAACAGGTGTCGTTCCTTCAATACTCGTTAGCGCGCCGTCGTCACCTTGGTCGATGTCGAAATCTGATTCGATATCGAAGCTTTCATCGCTATCGGCGTTTGAGTCGGCCTCCTCAGCATTGCTGCTTGCCAACACTACGATGGATGACAAACTGGATACGCCTGTATTTGCTTTACTGATCTCGCTGAAAAAATGCTTCAGGCCAAGTGGCCAGATTGCCAAGGCGTCGAGAGCATTGGAGGCAGCCTCTTCCATCTTTCGACCGAGTTCGATCTCTTGCTCGGCTGTTAGAAGCGAATGCTTGGCAATCGCGCGATAGTACATGCGAAGCGGATCATTGCCATCAGACAGTAATTCCTCGAAATGCAGGATGGCACCGTCGACTTCCACTTCTTCGGCGGCGGTTTCCACGGGGTCGACAAAGACTTCAAAGTTATCGCAAGGGATTTCCGATGAGAATTCGAGGCGTTCGTCAATATCTGCGCCAAGATCGTCAAGGATAAGTTCGAGCGTTGCTTGGACGCGGTGGCTATGATCTTCGCCGTCCTCTCGCATGAATAATGCGTCCTCGATGGCCAGTCGAGGTACGCTACCCTCGCGCAGCGCTCGCAGCAGCAGCTTTCGTAACGATTGACGAAATTCGTGGTCGCCGACTCGAGGTGGCGGACTCGCAAGCTCCGGCAAAAAGGCCTCGAAGTCATCCCAGCCAGCGCTGTGATCGATTGGCATATGGCTGTCGATATGCCGCTGTCGTTCAGCCTCTGCCGTGACCACCTTCATATCTTCCTGAGGGGGCTCGGTCATTACAACGGCTTCCCAATCCCCGAACGTCAGTTCGATGGCTGGTTGGTGATCCTCCGCCCTCAGATTCAGCGCTTTGCTCTGCTCATCTGGGACTACATTGCTCTGTAGAGAGGTGTCTTCAAAGTGCTCTGCAGCTGAGTTTTCTGTGTTGTCAGTATATTTGTGGTGTTTCTGTTCAGGCGACGAGCCAGTAGCCACCCCTTCCGCATTCGCGTGAGGCTCTGGATCGTGACCAGTGGTCAAGTTTCGAAGGGCGATTGCTGACGGATCGATGTCGTCTACGGTTGTTGAACCCTTTGCCGCGAGATTCTCCTTGGACGCCAAGCGGTCGAGAGTCGCAGCTATGATCTCAAGGGCGGATGAGGCACCAAATTCTCTAGCGATAGCAAGTGCATTCCGGCCAGCGTGATCGGTTGCAAATACATCGGCACCAGCGGCTATAAGCAATCTGCAAACACCTGCCCGGTTGCGCGACGCGGCGATCATTAGCGGAGTGAGGCCTTTCTCGTCACGACACTCAAGATTGTCGCCTCGACTTATGTGCAATTTTACGGCCGATTCGACGCCTGCCGATACGGCAATCTTGAACAACCGTCCAATTGGCCGTACGGCGTCCTGTGCGGGCTTGGTCATGACCCGCTCCGCTCCAATATGTGCGCACGCGATCGGAGCGATTTTCCGTGCGAATTCCCCAAGCTTTGTTCGTTCATCGCTCTCTGACGATCTGAGATCATGCTTACTGCGACGGCCTGCTGCTGGAACGTGGATTCGACTTTGGTACGTCGGTCACTTTCGAGCCCCAGACCCCAAATTCGACATTGTAAGCGAAGCAAAAGAATTGCTTGTCGAAGTGTCGGTCACGAGCGCGGTTCCTAGTGGTCGTCAGACACTCTGTGACATCATGATCTATCGTATTGATTGCAATTGCAGGAAATTGAGTCTCCTGAGCTTTTTGGATATGACACTTTAGCGGTATTCGACAAGAGCGCTATATAAAAAACCCTTGCAGCTCCTTTCGAAGCTACAAGGGTTTGGCTGGCTAGGCTTGAAACCAGTGACGCGGTCCGTGCTTACGAATTGCAGCGCCATTTGTCAGTTTCTCTAACTGTCGCGATGCGTCGCTTCCGATTGCCTCAAACGTCAATATTCCCCGCCCGCAACGCATTCGACTCAATAAACGCCCGCCGCGGCTCCACATCATCCCCCATGAGGGTAGTAAAGATCCCATCCGCCGCAATCGCATCCTCGATCTGCACACGCAGCAGACGCCGCACGGCCGGATCCATCGTCGTTTCCCACAGCTGCCCGGGGTTCATCTCGCCGAGCCCCTTATACCGCTGCTTCGAAACGTTCCGCTCCGCATCCGCCAGCAGCCACTTCATCGCGCTCTTGAAGTCCGCCACGACCATGTTGCGCTCACCGCGCTTGATGACCGCACCTTCCCCGATGAGCCCCTTGAACGTATTCGCGGTGGTCACGAGCTGCTGATAATCCGCCGTGTGCTGGAATTCCTGGTCGATGACCGAAACCCGCACATTGCCGTGATGCGTACGCTCGACATGCAGCGACCGCTGTTCGCGAACCGGGTCATACGAGGGCACGACACGCACTTCGTTCTTCAAAGCCTCGTCGTGCAACGCAGCATGAAGAGCCTTCGCCGAAGCCTCAGTCGAAGCCTCGTTGGAGAGATCGATCACCACGCCGTCCATGACCGCTTCCAGCGCAGCCGGGTCATACAACCGGCTCAACCGCTCGATCACGCTCTTCGACAGCAGATACGACCGCGCCAGCTCCCCAAGCGCATCACCCGAAATCGCAGCCGCATTCTCACCCGGCACCAGCTCCGACCCTTGCAGCGCCAACCGCAGCATGTGCGCGTTGAGCTCCACGTCATCCTTCAGATACCGCTCGTCCTTGCCCGCCTTGATCTTGTAAAGCGGCGGCTGCGCGATATACACGTACCCGCGCTCGATCATGTCCGGCATCTGGCGATAGAGGAACGTGAGCAGCAGCGTCCGGATGTGCGCACCGTCCACGTCCGCGTCGGTCATGATGATGATGCGGTGATAGCGCAGCTTGTCGAGGTTGTAGTCTTCCTTGCCGATGCCGCACCCAAGCGCGGTCACGAGCGTGACGATCTGTTCCGACGACAGCAGCTTGTCGTAGCGAGCCTTCTCGACGTTCAGCACCTTGCCGCGCAGCGGCAAAATCGCCTGGAACTTGCGATCACGCCCTTGCTTCGCCGACCCACCTGCCGAGTCACCCTCGACGATGTAGATTTCGCACTTAGCCGGGTCTTTCTCCTGGCAGTCCGCAAGCTTGCCCGGCAGACCAACGCCGTCGAGCACACCCTTGCGTCGCGTCATCTCACGCGCCTTCCGCGCAGCATCCCGCGCACGCGCGGCTTCAACAATCTTCCCGCAGATGATCTTCGCGTCGATCGGCGTTTCGAGCAGGAACTCTTCCAGCGCCTTCGCGACGACTTCCTCAACCGGTGCGCGAACCTCAGAAGAAACCAGCTTGTCCTTCGTCTGCGAGCTGAACTTCGGTTCCGGCACCTTCACGGAAAGCACGCACGACAGCCCTTCGCGCATGTCGTCGCCGGTCGTCTCGACCTTCGCCTTCTTCGCGATTTCGTTGTCGGTGATGTACTTGTTGATGACGCGCGTCATCGCGGCCCGCAGGCCGGTCAGGTGCGTGCCGCCGTCGCGCTGCGGAATGTTGTTCGTGAAGCACAGCACGTTTTCGTTGTAGCTGTCGTTCCACTGCATCGCGACTTCGACGCCCACGCCGTCCTTCTCGCCGTTGGCGAAGAAAATCGTCGGGTGCAGGTTGGTCTTCGTCTTGTTGATGTATTCGACGAAGCCCTTCACACCGCCGGCGAACGCGAAATCGTCTTCCTTGCCCGAACGCAGGTCGGTCAAACGAATCCGCACGCCGTTGTTCAGGAACGAGAGTTCACGCATCCGCTTCGCGAGGATGTCGTAGTGATACTCGACCGTGCCGAAAATGGTCGGATCGGCCATGAAGTGCACTTCGGTGCCGCGGTTCTCGGTATCGCCGGTCACGAGCATCGGCGACACTTCCACGCCATCGACCATCTCGAGCACGCGATCCTGCGCCACACCGCGATGGAACTCCATGAACCGCTTCTTGCCGTCGCGGCGCACCGTAAGGCGCAGCCAGCTCGACAGCGCGTTCACGCACGACACACCCACGCCGTGCAGACCACCGGACACCTTGTAGCTGTTCTGGTCGAACTTGCCGCCGGCGTGCAGCTCGGTCATCACGATTTCCGCAGCACTGCGCTTCGGCTCGTGCTTGTCGTTCATCTTCACGTCGGTCGGAATCCCGCGGCCGTTGTCGGTCACGGAAATCGAGTTGTCGGCGTGAATCGTCACGTGGATGTCGTTGCAGTACCCGGCCAACGCTTCGTCGATCGAGTTGTCGAGCACCTCGAACACGAGGTGATGCAGACCGGTGCCGTCCGACGTGTCGCCGATGTACATCCCGGGGCGCTTGCGCACCGCTTCCAGACCTTCGAGGATCTGGATCGACGAGGCGCCGTAGCTGCTGTTATCGGGTTGCGTATTGTGCTGTTCACTCATGGATATCTTCCGGTTCTGCGAGGCCACTCAAGCGGCGGCGCGATGCGTTTTCTTGCGAAAACGCCGGGCCGCTCCAGTTTTCCTGGCCCGTCCGAGGCGCCGTTAGGGCACCAAAGGGACGGGTTGTCGGTTCGCCATAAAAACGCCAAAGGGGCTTGCCGCCCCCTGGTGTGTGTCTTGATGTCGTGCGCGTCAGATGCGCATCGGCATCACGACATACTTGAACTCGTCGTTCTCGGGCACGGTAATCAGCGCGCTCGAGCTGGCGTCGCCGAGGCTCACCTGCACGGTGTCGACCTTCAGGTTCGCGAGCACGTCGAGCAGATACGTGACGTTGAAGCCGATGTCGACGGTATCGCCCTGGTAGGCGATTTCCAGTTCTTCCTGCGCCTCTTCCTGATCGGCGTTGGTCGACATGATCTTCAGCTGGCCCGGCGCGATGATGCAGCGCACGCCCTTGAACTTGTCCGAGGTCAGGATTGCCGCGCGCTGCAGCGAACGCTGCAGTTCTTCACGGCCGATCTCGAACGTGTTCTTGTGCGCCTTCGGGATCACGCGCTGGAAGTCGGGGAACTTGCCCTCGACGAGTTTCGACACGAGCTCGACCTGGCCGAACGTGAACTTGGCCTGGGTTTGCGCGATGTCGATGGTGACGGTGTCGTCGATGTCTTCGAGCAGGCGTTGCAGCTCGAGAATCGTCTTGCGCGGCACGATGACTTCCTGGCGGCCGAACGTGCCGCCTTCGAGCTTCATCGACGAGAACGCGAGGCGGTGGCCGTCGGTGGCCACGGCCATCAGCTGGTCGCCGTCGACGACGAGCAGCATGCCGTTCAGGTAGTAGCGGATGTCCTGCTGCGCCATCGCGAAGTGGACCATGCCGAGCAGCTGGCGGAACGACTTCTGCGGGACGGTCAGGGTTGCGCCGAAATCCTTCGCCTGCGCGACGGTCGGGAACTCGTCGGCCGCCAGCGTCTGCAGTGCGAAACGGCTCTTGCCGGATTGAACGGTGAGGCGCTTGTCGGCGAGCGACAGCGTGACCTGGCCGTCAGGCATCGCGCGCAGGATGTCGAGCAGCTTGCGCGCCGCGACGGTGGTCGCGACCTGGTCGCCGCCGACGCCGAAATCGGCGCGCGTGGTGATCTGCAGCTCCAGGTCGGTCGACAGGAACGAAACGTCCGGGCCGTTCTTGGTGATCAGCAGGTTGGCGAGGATCGGCAACGTATGGCGGCGTTCGACGATGCCGCTGACCGTTTGCAGCGGCCTGAGGAGGGTGTCTCGTTCGGTCTTGACCAGTTGCATAGAGTTCCTTCGTTGAGTAACGGCCTGCAGCGCAGCAGCCTCGCAGCGCCCCGCCGGCCGGGCTCTTGGCCCGCCACCACCGGGGCGGTCAAACCAGTATTGTGCCTCAAAACCGAACCGCCCCCCTTAAATTGGGGCGGAGGCCGAATTATCAAGCGCGCCGCGCGCTCAGCCCTTCAGCGTCTGTTCCAGCACGTGCAGCTCGTGGTTGAGCTGCGCGTCCTTGCTGCGTTCGTCGGCGATCTTGCGCACCGCGTGCAGCACGGTGGTGTGGTCGCGCCCGCCGAACAGCTCGCCGATTTCCGGCAGGCTCTTCTGCGTGAGTTCCTTCGCGAGATACATCGCGATCTGCCGCGGCCGCGCGATGTTCGCGGGGCGCTTCTTCGAATACATGTCGGCGACCTTGATGTTGTAGAAGTCGGCGACGGTCTTCTGGATGTTCTCGACCGAAATCTGCCGGTTCTGCACGGTCAGCAGGTCCTTCAGCGCTTCCTTGGTCAGCTCGATCGAGATCTCGCGGCCGTGGAACTTCGAATACGCGAGGATCTTGCGCAGCGCGCCTTCGAGTTCGCGCACGTTCGAGCGCAGGTGCTTCGCGACGAAGAACGCGACGTCCTCCGACAGGTTCACGTATTCCGATTGCGCCTTGCGCATCAGGATCGCGACGCGCATCTCCAGCTCGGGCGGCTCGATCGCGACAGTGAGGCCGGAGTCGAAGCGCGAGATCAGGCGATCGTCGATGCCCGAGATTTCCTTCGGGTACGTATCGCTGGTGATGATCACCTGCGCCTTGTTCGCGACCAGCGCCTCGAACGCGTAGAAGAATTCCTCCTGCGTGCGCGACTTGCCGGAGAAGAACTGGATATCGTCGATCAGCAGCAGGTCGAGCGAATGGTAGTAGCGCTTGAAATCGTCGAACGCCTTGCGCTGGTACGCCTTCACCACGTCGGACACGTACTGTTCCGCATGGATGTAGCGGATCCGCGCGCCGGCCTTGTCGAGCAGCAGCTGGTTGCCGATCGCGTGGATCAGGTGGGTCTTGCCGAGGCCGACGCCGCCGTACAGGAACAGCGGGTTGTACGAGATGCCCGGGTTGTCGGCGACCTGGATCGCGGCGGCGCGCGCGAGCTGGTTGGCCTTGCCGGTCACGAAGTTGTCGAACGTGAGCACAGGGTTCAGCTTCGAGCGTTCGTACATCGAATCGGCTTCACCGCCGGCGGCGGGCGCGGCGCCGGGGCCCGGGCGCCACGTGCGGCGGCCGGCGGCCGCTTCGTGCGCGGGCAGGCTGGGCAGGTCGATGTCGGCGTCGTCGGCGTTCAGGTGGTGCGCGGCAGCCGCCGACGGCGTCATCGGCGCGTCGGCCGGCGCTGCAGCAGCCTGCGCGCTCAGGTTGGCGGCGATCGCGGCGACCTGGGCGGCCGGGCCGCTCGGCGCCAGCGGCGCGCGCGGGGCGGCCGGCGCCGCGCCGGCTGCGGCGCCGCGCATGCCCGCCTTGGGATCGAGGACGAACTGGACTTCGATCGGCGTGTTCCAGAATTCGCGGGCCAGATCGGAGATCCGTCCCGAAAACTGGCTCTTGACCCAGTCCAGCTTGAAGCGGTTCGGCGCGGCGATGGACAGCGTGTTCGCCGACGCATCGAAGGCCACCGGGGCCAAGGGTTTGATCCACGTCACGTACTGCTGGGGCGTCAGCTCGCGCTCCAGCAGTGCGGAACAGTGTTGCCAGAAATCGTTCATCAAGTAACTGTCGTTTTTTGCGTGCACAGCGCGGCTCGCCGGCGCCCTTGTCGCGGTGGCGCAACAAGGCCCGAAGCGGTCGTGCGAGCGTGCCTCGGACGCCTGCGTCACAGTCGTGGAGGGGCAGGCGCGGGCCGAAGCGGCGTGCGGGATTCTTGGAGATAAGGCGAGATTCTACCGCCAAACGCGGCCACAGCGCGAGTTATCCACAGGCCGGGGCTGTGAGTCGCGGGGCCGGATCGGCGCGGGCCGGCACAGGTGGACGACTCCTAAAGTATTGACCGTCAAGAGAAAAACGGTTTAAATAGCGGGTTCCGCGAAAACCAATCCTGTATTCCTGGCGATTGCGTTCGCCCGAATGCCTCCGGTTAAGGGCACGCGGTCCCCTGAATTTCGACATTCTCGAACAAGTGAGAACATCATGAAACGTACTTACCAACCGTCCGTGACGCGCCGCAAGCGCACCCATGGCTTCCGTGTCCGTATGAAGACGGCAGGTGGCCGCAAGGTCATCAACGCTCGCCGCGCGAAGGGCCGCAAGCGCCTCGCCATCTAAGGCGGGTTGCGCGCTGTGTCCGCCGTCCGCAGTCCTGCGGAAGGTGCCGTCGAGCCGGGTGCGAATCCGTCGCAGACGAAAGCCGCCTTCCCGAAAGCTGCGCGACTTCTGAAAACGGATGAATTTTCATCCGTTTTTCGTTTGCGCCCTTGGCGGCGCTCCGCGCACTTCGTGATTTACGGCAAGCCGACCGGTCAACCCGCGCGTCTGGGGCTGGTCATCGGCAAGAAGTATGCGCCGCGTGCGGTAACGCGTAACCTCGTGAAGCGGCTGGCGCGCGATGCGTTTCGCTTGCGCCGGGCCGAGTTCGCCGGTTACGACCTGCTGCTGCGGCAGCACACGCGCTTCGACAAGAAAGCGCTGCCGAGCGCGGCTTCCGCCCCGCTCGCGGCGATGTGCGCGGCCGAGATCCGCGAACTGCTCGACAGGGCAGTCCGGGAAATCGCCCGCCGTGCGTCGAAGCCCGCGTCCGAGTGACGCATCCGTGCCCGGCGCGGCGTTCGCGCCTGCCCGGCCGGTTTTGACGCGGCGCCGTACGGCGCCGCCCAAGGTATGGAAACGGTACTGATCGCCTTGCTGCGCTTCTACAAGGTTGCCGTGAGCCCGATGCTCGGCAACCGTTGCCGTTTTTATCCTTCCTGTTCGGATTACGCGCGCGAGGCAATCCAGTATCATGGCGCCGCGCGCGGCACGTATCTCGCCGTCAGGCGCGTGTGCCGATGCCATCCGTTTTCCGCGGGCGGCATCGACCTCGTCCCGCCGCCCAACTCCGACACACGCGCTCGCGGCGAAGCCGACGCGCGGTCCCATCGACTCTGAGACAACGCATGGATATCAAACGCACCGTCCTATGGGTGATCTTCTTCATGTCAGCTGTCATGCTGTACGACAACTGGCAGCGGTCCCATGGACGCCCGTCGATGTTCTTCCCGAGCGCCACGCAGACGGTCCCCGCGGCCGCGGCCGGCGGCGCATCGGGCACGGGCGCGACGACGAACGCAGGTGACGTGCCTGCCGCCGCGGCCGGCGCCGCACCGTCGACCACGGCTCCGGCCGCGCAGGCGCAGCTCGTGAAGTTCTCGACCGACGTGTACGACGGCGAAATCGACACGCGCGGCGGCACGCTGGCGAAGCTGACGCTGAAGAAACAGGGCGACGGCAAGCAGCCCGACCTGTACATCACGCTGTTCGACCACACGGCCGGCCACACGTATCTCGCGCGCACGGGCCTGCTCGGCGGCGATTTCCCGAACCACAACGACGTCTACACGCAGCTGAACGCGGGCTCGACGTCGATGACGGGTGACCAGAACGCGCTGAAGCTGTCGTTCGAATCGCCGGTGAAGGGTGGCGTGAAGGTCGTGAAGACCTACACGTTCACGCGCGGCAGCTACGTGATCGGCGTCGATACGAAGATCGACAACGTCGGCACCGCGCCGGTTTCGCCGACGGTCTACATGGAACTGGTGCGCGACAACACGGCCGTCGAAACGCCGATGTTCTCGCATACGTTCCTCGGGCCGGCGGTCTACACGGACGCGAAGCACTTCCAGAAGATCAACTTCGGCGACCTCGACAAGAACAAGGCCGACTACGTGACCTCCGCCGACAACGGCTGGGTCGCGATGGTGCAGCACTACTTCGCGTCGGCCTGGATTCCGCAGCAGGGCGTGAAGCGCGACATCTACGCTGAAAAGATCGATCCGACGCTGTATCGCGTCGGCGTGAAGCAGCCGGTCGCCGCGATCGCGCCGGGCCAGTCGGCCGACGTGCAGGCACGCCTGTTCGCCGGTCCGGAAGAAGAGCGCATGCTCGAAGGCATCGCGCCGGGCCTGGAGCTCGTGAAGGATTACGGCTGGGTGACGATCATCGCGAAGCCGCTGTTCTGGCTGCTCGAGAAGATCCACAGCTACATCGGCAACTGGGGCTGGTCGATCGTGCTGCTCACGATCCTGATCAAGGCGGTGTTCTTCCCGCTGTCGGCCGCGAGCTACAAGTCGATGGCGCGCATGAAGGAAATCACGCCGCGCATGCAGGCGCTGCGCGAACGCTTCAAGAGCGATCCGCAGAAGATGAACGCGGCGCTGATGGAGCTGTACAAGACCGAGAAGGTCAATCCGTTCGGCGGCTGTCTGCCGGTCGTGATCCAGATCCCGGTGTTCATCTCGCTGTACTGGGTGCTGCTGGCTTCGGTCGAAATGCGCGGTGCGCCGTGGATTCTGTGGATTCACGACCTGTCGCAACGCGATCCGTTCTTCATCCTCCCGGTGCTGATGGCCGTGTCGATGTACGTGCAGACGAGTCTGAACCCGACCCCGCCGGACCCGGTCCAGGCGAAGATGATGAAGTTCATGCCGATCGCGTTCTCGGTCATGTTCTTCTTCTTCCCGGCCGGCCTGGTGCTGTACTACGTCGTGAACAACGTGCTGTCGATCGCGCAGCAGTACTACATCACGCGCAAGCTCGGCGGGGCCAAGAAGAAGCCGGCCTGACGCCCGTGGCCCACGCGGGCGGCCCGTCCGCCCGCGAGGCACAAAAAAGCCGCATGGTTCGCCCATGCGGCTTTTTGCTTTTTGCGGCGCCGGTTCAGCCCTTCTTCGCGTCGCCCGAATCGCCGTAGAACTGCTCGACCAGTTCCTGCACGAGGTAGCGATGGTGCGGCGACAGCGCTTCGATCTTCGACGCGAGTTCGATCGTCTCGGGCGTCGGCGGGTAGCGTTCGTCGCGCGGCAGCGGTTGCGGCGTCGGGTGTTCGATCACGCTCGGCGACGGGCCGTAATGCAGCCAGTGGAGTTCGACGCGCAGCCACTCGGCGAGCGTTTCGAGTTTGTCGGACGTCGGAATCGTGCGGCCCGTCAGCCATTTATGCGCGGTCTGCGGCGAAACGGGGTGCGTTCCGCGATGGCGCAGATTGAATCGGTTCGCCAGCTCCGTCGCGCCGGTGACCTTCTCCGGGCTGCGCCGCAGGGCGAACTTCAGGCGTTCCGAGAACGCGGCTTTTTCTTCGGGTGTCGGCATGGGGGAGATTGTGCAATTCCACCGCCGTGTTTCAGACAACCATATAGGATAAACGTATCCCATTCAGACGAATCCCGGTCCTGGCGTAAGCGAATACCGAAATTGAGGGCCACAGCGTTGGGCCGCACCGGAAGGCATACTCGTCCTAAACGGAGGCGGTGGCATGGCGCCGGTATGATACTCGGCTTATCCCCGGCGGGATAAATTCGGGCGAGTCCGAATCCTGACGGGCAGCCGATGGCGTGTGAGCCGGCACGCTACAATGCCGGCGTTCCGATGCCCGAACTGTTGCGCGGGCGCACCATGTTGATTGCTCACCCGATTCGTCCAATTCCCATGCTTGCTACCGATTCCGATCCGATCGTCGCCATTGCCACTGCCGCCGGCCGGGGCGGCATCGGGGTTGTCCGCGTGTCGTTCGGGCGTGGCGGCGAGGCGGCCGCGCTGCCGCTGATCGACGCGTTGTGCGGGCAGGCGCTCGCGCCGCGCCATGCGAGCTACGTGCCGTTTCTCGATGCGCACGGCGCGCCGCTCGACCGCGGAATCGCGCTGTATTTCCCGGCGCCGCACTCGTACACCGGCGAGCACGTGCTCGAGCTGCAGGGGCATGGCGGGCCGATCGTGATGCAGCTGCTGTTGCAGCGCTGCCTGGATGCGGGGCGCGGCTTCGGGCTGCGGCTCGCGGAGCCGGGCGAGTTCACGCGGCGCGCGTTCCTGAACGACAAGCTCGACCTCGCGCAGGCCGAGGCCGTCGCGGACCTGATCGAGGCGAGCACCGAAGCCGCGGCGCGCTCGGCCGGGCGCTCGCTGGACGGCGCGTTCTCGCGGCAGATCCACGCGCTCGTCGACGACGTGATCACGCTGCGGATGCTGGTCGAGGCGACGCTCGATTTTCCCGAGGAGGAGATCGATTTCCTGGAGGCGGCCGACGCACGCGGCAAGCTCGCGAAGATTCGCGAGCAGCTCGCGCATGTGCTCGGCGACGCGCGGCAGGGAGCGCTGCTGCGCGAGGGGTTGTCGGTGGTCCTGGCGGGACAGCCGAACGTGGGCAAGTCGTCGCTTTTGAACGCGCTGGCGGGCGCGGAGCTGGCGATCGTCACGCCGATCGCCGGGACGACGCGCGACAAGGTGGCGCAGACGATCCAGGTCGAGGGCATTCCGCTGCACATCATCGACACGGCCGGGTTGCGCGAGACGGAGGACGAGGTCGAGCGGATCGGGATCGCGCGCACGTGGAGCGAGATCGAGCGTGCGGATGTCGTGCTGCATCTGCTGGATTCGCGCACGGGGATGACGGCGGACGACGAGGCGATCGCGGCGCGGTTTCCGGACGGCGTGCCGGTGGTGCGCGTGCTGAACAAGACGGATCTGACCGGTGTGCCGGCGTGCGTCGAACATCCGGTGGCGGAAGGCGACCTGACCGAGGTGCATCTGTCGGCGAAGCGCGGCGACGGGATCGACCTGCTGCGCGCGGAGCTGCTGCGGATTGCCGGGTGGCAGGCGGGGGCCGAAGGCGTGTACCTGGCGCGCGAGCGGCACCTGATCGCGCTGCGGGCCGCGCAGGCGCATCTCGAGCAGGCGGCGGATCATGCGGAACAACGGGCGCAGTCGCTCGATCTGTTCGCGGAGGAGCTGCGGCTGGCGCAGGAGCAGCTCAATTCGATTACCGGGGAGTTCACTTCGGACGATCTGCTGGGGGTGATCTTCAGCAGGTTCTGTATCGGAAAATAAGTAGTTACCTGTCGTCACCTAAGTTTCGCAGGAAAGAAACTGAAAAGCCCCGCCAGACATAGATCGACTCCCGATATTCCGCAAAGTTTACCAATCGACAACTAGCGGTTTTTGGCATGCAAGATGGCATACACCGCGCCTCTACGCAAAAATCTGTATGCCAAAGATACCTTGGGGCCTTATCTGGCATGATTGACGAGCGTGCACTGTCTGGAAGAACAGCGAAATCCGTGCGTATCTGAAAAGCCCGTTGGATTACCGTACCGCGGAAGGGTGAAGTCTAAGAACTGGTGTCGAGTGCCAATTTACATTTCCGGTGCGCAGTGACGTTCCGACTTGAGCCACGGGAACCTGAAAGCTGCGCGCAAGTAGCTATATCATCAAAATTGGGGATGCGGCCTTATTTGGCCTGAATACAATGCAGAGGCTCGAGAGTATATCCGGTAGATACCGCGCCGGCACCGGGCACCATTCCAGCGCATGCATCGTTACCGGAGCTGCCATGACTGCCAAACGCCCCTTCTCCGTCGCACCGCACTGGCACAATGTTGCGGCATTTCTCATGGCGGTAGGCCTGCTTATCGCACTGGGACTCGGCGGGTGCCACAAGTCCGACGTCAACTTATCCGACAAGCCTGCTGAGTCCTCGCAGCCGTATGAGAACGCGCCTGCTGATAGCTGGGTGTATCTCGATGCGAATATCCCTCTCGCTCAGTTGGCCGAGTTTGTTAATGCGGCAGTGCCGCCCTCGTTTTCGGGGAATGGGCAAACGCCTGAGGCGTGCAAATTTGGCAAAATATCGTGTGTGCATGCAAATTACGAGTACGGCGCAACGCGCGGACAGGCTGTTATAGGCCCTGCGCCCCAACACGAAGACGCAATACTGGTCCAGGTGCCAATAGCTATGACCGCCAATGCGAAGCTTTCTGGCACCATAGCCCAAGTGCTTTCTCTTAAGAAAAGCGTCTCGGCCGCAGCAGAACTTCGGATCACTCTCGGGCTTCGACTCGACGGAAATGGGTGTCCGGTTCTTGACTTTGCGGCCGACCACAATTGGACCCATCATCCTCAACTCGAGATTGCGCACAACGTGAATGTGGATATTGATGACATAGCAAACAAAATATTCAACGGCTTTCAAGCCGATGTTCGGCAGAAGCTGCAGGCTCAACTGTCGTGCGTTAAATTCAAGCAGTTGGTGGCCACGTACTGGAAGCCTTATACCTTCCCTGTTCAGGTAGCGCCGCAGCAACCGACCATCACTGTGGTGGTCACCCCCACGCAACTCGCCGTGGATGTGATGGAAGTCACTGATGACAACCTGCACATCCTCGCACTCGCTAAAGCCAAGACGCTGGCGACGACGACGCCTGACTCCAGCTACCCGGTCTCGGCCCCCGATGTCACCTCGCTCAGCAAGGTTCGCCGACCGGGGAATAGCGCCATGCACATCGTGTTGCCAGTGACGGTCGGCTATCCCGAAGTCACGACCGCGTTGCGTAGCTACGTGGTGGGCAAGACCTTCTCGACTAGCATCGCAGGCCAATCCGCCAGTGTCGAGGTACTAGACGGCACGATTTATCCGTCTGGTGGCTCGCTCGCCGTTGGCCTCAAAATCAAAGCCAGCCTCCCTGGGAAGCTGCTCGACACGTCTGGCTGGGTGTATCTTACTGGTCAGCCGGTGGTGGCTGCCGACGGCAACACGCTCGTGCTCGACAAGGTGACGTTCGCCCGCCAACTGGACAATGATCTGGTCATTGCGGGTAGCTTCGTGTTTCAGGACCTGATCCGTGCCAAGGTGCAGGAAGCCCTCACTAAAGCGCTGAACCTGCCGCAGCGCAAAGACCATGCGTTGCAAGCACTCAGCGACACGGTTGCTGCCAAGGCGAAGGGCAACGGCTACGCGCTCGAGCTGGCCAACCCGAAAGTCAGGCTGAACCGGGTCGTCGTGGCGAATTCGTTGGTAGTCGAGCCACAGGTCGACACCGACTTGGTCATTCATACTGACCTCAAAGCACTTTATACTTCGATGCAGACCAAACACTGATTGGGGGGGCGATCTCGAATAGGTGGCCATTACACGCTTGGGGATAGCTTGGTCACTTTGCGTTTGTGGTACACCAAAATCTGCGAATGCGTTACATGCTTTTCTGTATAAGGATCTAACGACGTTTGCTAGGTCCTGTATGGACCCAGCCGGACCCGAGACCATCAAGAAAATGCGGAATCCATTTACAGATAATGGTTCCTCTAGCCAACCAAATCTGACGCGCTTCATTGGTATCCAAGGGGCGATGGTACACGGTTAAGTACACACGAGACGTCGCCGATTTTCCCGTGTACAAACCGTGTCCAAGATCGTTACGACACTCAATGACACGCGCGTCAAGGCGCCGAACCCAAGGCGAGCGGGTACGTCGTGGCTGATGGCCAAGGATTCGTGCTCGAAGTAATGGCGAGCGATGCAAAAATCGTGCGCTACACGGCGAGTCGTCGCCGCCGCTCGTCCAATCAATTGCAATGAGCCTGACCGTCGCGATCATCGACGTTGGAATTGAATATCCTGAAAAAGCTACTTAGTGGTGGGTTGGCGGCCCATTGTTGTCTTACAATTTGGATTCGACTCATTTCGCAAAACCTTGCTTCGCAGCTTGAATTCAAAAAATATCAAATATGCCAACGCGATTTACCGTGCGGCGACCCCTGTCATCCGTATTCATGGCATGGAGGGCGGACGCTGGAAGCGAAACGTAGCGAAGGGCGCGAGAATCGGCCCATGGCTTCAGGCCAAATATGACATCCTGAATGCCGCAGTCTGGAGCGCGAAGGCCCCCTGCTTATACTTGGTCGCCGGTAACGATGAGGTGATCCGGTATGTAGGTATCTCCCGAAACCGGCTCAAAGACCGTTGGCGGACATCTCCCGCATACTACGCGGACACGATGATCCGCCTTCCCAAAAAGCAGCTTTTTCATAGCCAATGCTGGAAGCACATCGAACTCGAATGCGCCCGCCACCCCGAAAACAGCTATGAGGTTCGGTGTATTGACGGTGCCAGCTTGCTCCCTCTTCTTGAGCATTTTGGGCCGCCTCTTTCAGCATTCGCCGCGCTCCAGGGTGACGAGGAAGGCATCGTTGCCGGAGTCGAGCGCTGGATGTGCAATAACAAGGGGCCGGAACTTGTGACGTGGAACGTTGCGATGACCGGGGGCAGTGCCAGCAACTCGCGCAGCTCCGAGTCCGAGTGAAACGCCCGCTCCTTGAAGCGACGAAAAATTCTCACCGTTGGGAGTTGAGTGGTGCCGCATCGGCGATGCTCAGTCGACTCCTGTAGAGTAGCCAACCAAAGAGACCAGAAATGAACAGGCCGTTTGTCGTCGTCACTTGCGCTGCGTTGTTATCCGCATGCACGGTTCAGCAACCCATTGCCCGGTATGCTATTTCCGCTGACAACCGTGCAGCGATTAAAGTGCTTCACGCCAGGGACGTCGCAGTCGGGCCGTTCGTTTCGGCCGGCAAGATAGACCCGGATTGCCGAGGCGGGATGATTGTCACGCCTCCGGATGGTCTAACGTTCGAGGGGTACATACAGAAGGCGCTGGCAGATGAACTGAAGGTAGCTGATTCGTACAACGATGTCGTGCCGAAGGTGACTCTTTCTGGCCGCGTTGAAGAGCTTGAGTTCGCTTCGATGGAGGGGCTCACTGGTGGCTATTGGAGCATCAAGCTGGTAGTCAGCTCATCCAACGGCCAGTCACTGACCGTTCAACACAAATCCACGTTTAAAGCAGGTTTCGAGGGCTCTGAAGCTTGCCGGCGCGTTGCAGCGCAATTTCCCGCCGCGGTACAGGATGTCATTCACGCGCTAGTCACCGACAAGGCTTTTACGGCGCTGTTGCAGTAGCATGAGCTGGCGTCGACCGGCCGCGCACGAAGACGTGCACCCAGCCGGCGCAACGACATGGGCAGCTATCCAGCCTATCCGCCGTCCTTCGTGGTCGGCTTCTTACGGTGGCCGGTACGTGAAATCATCGCCGTGGTACCTGTATCGGCAATTCATGGTGCACAGGTTGGTACACGGGATTTTGATTCTTCGCTTGAGGGCTCGTGCAGTAAGCCACCGGGATACCTGCCAACATTCTGTATCGAAGTGAACGGGCGGGCCGAGAGAGCCCCCAAGCTGCAACACATAACGAACGCGGGGCATGCATGGGATTCGGATTCGGAAAACGCGGCGAGTCGTCGGGCAATTCGACGATCGACATGGCGAAAAGCCAGCGGTCGCGGTCGAATGACAACTTCACCGAAGGGCTGACGGTGCGTCGTGCGTTCGCGGTTTTCGAGTGCTGTGCGTCGTATGGCGCCTACGTCGACCTCAACGACGTCGATACCGGCTGGAACTACCTGCGGGAGGAGGGGCTGGTCTCGACCGGTCTGGAAACCGCGTGGAAGGACCTGGACGGCATCCTGCTGACCTATGCCAACGCCGGCGTGCTCGCCAAACCGGACAAGGAGCGCGCGGGCCAGCTGATGGATGCGATAGAAGCGCAGCTCGAAGCCGCGTGCGGCAAGGTGGAGGGCATGGTGGATGCGGTCGTCGCGATCAATGTCGCCCGGCTCAAATACCCGCCGAAGAGCTGGATCGTCGACGGGATATTCGCTGCCGTATTCGGCGTGATGGGCGGCACGATCCTGGGCCTCATGGCCGGCAAGCTCGCCGACAATACCCCGGCGGTCGAGAATGTCGTGTTCGCCCTCGTGATAATCGGCTCGGTGCTGGTGGCGCGATACCGCCATCAAAAGAAGATCGTCGCCGCCGACGCGAAAATCGCGCAGGCGCGCGCCGAGCTTGACCGCATGGTCGTCAGGAACCTGTCGCCTTCCGCCTATCCGCCACCGATGCCGGCCTCGGGTGCTGCCTGAAGTCGCCATCGGGCGCAGCGCCTGCCGCTGACGTCTGTCGAAGCTGATTCCGTCGCGAGGCCGACGTCGGCCGCGCGCATTACACCGAGGGCCACGATGTCAATCAATCCGACCGAACGCAACGCCATCATCCGCGCCGTCTTTGCCGACGGCGCGTCGTATCCCGACCTGACGCCCGGCCACGTCGCATTGATGCGGCGGCTCCGGGTGGTCTGGCTGCCGGTCGAATCCGGCGCGCCGGCCATTTATCCGGAATCGCCGCTCACGGGGAGCGACGCGACGATCGATCTCGCCAAGGCGATCCTCGATACCGACGACGACGTACGGGCCATTCGCACGCTAGCCGAACTCGGCCATCTCGTGCCCGAGTTCGTCACGGCCGCAGGTGAGCTGGCGCCGGGACACTATGTGATCCCGGAGGCGCTTCGCGAGGCATTCGATTTTCCGGAAAGCGGTGTCGATACGTCGGGGCATTTCGAATTGCGCGCCGAACATCTCGACCTGCTGCGCGCAGCCCTCTGGATGACGGTCGACTCGTACTCGATCGACGACGTGCTGAGCGAAGACGACTTCTGGCCGTTACCGTGCATCGACGGCAAACGGCCTTACGGAGATTGCTCCTACATCCAGATCGACATGGCCGAACTGCTCGGCGAGCCGTACCAGTACGACGCCGAGCGCAACCTGATCGAAGACGCGGACAAGGATGCACGCCTCGAGCGTCTCCATTACGAAACGCTCGCCGCGCTCCAGGTATTTCTGATGCATGCCGAGCTGACCACGCCGGCCTGAGGGCGTGACGGTCCGGATCGTCGAATCTGCATCGATACGCGAGCGGATCGACTCGTCCGGGCCCGCACCCGCATCAATCCCAGTGATGGTGATGGTAATACCCGCCATCGCTGTAATAGCCGCCTGCGGGCACGACGATACAGCCGCTCAACAACACGGCGACGCTGGCAATCAGCAAAAGGGTCTTCTTCATCGCATTCACCTGCTGGGGTTCGACATGAAACCCAGCATAGCGAGCGCCCGCAACACCGGCTGTAAGCGATCGTTTCCCTGTTCCGCAATCCGTAACGGCGGATTATTCCGGTCAGAATGACCGTAACAAATGCGCGCAAACAGCAGATGTTTTCAGGCGGCGACGACCCTGTTGCGCCCGGTGTCCTTCGCACGATAGAGCGCGGCATCGGCGGCTTCGATCAATGCATCGGGCGTCGAGAGATCGTCGGCCGACACGGTCGCGCAGCCGACGCTCACGCTCACGCGCCCGGTCGGCGCGGCAGGCATCGCGAGATCGAGCCGCAACACCGCTTCGCGCGCCTCCTCGGCGACCACCCGCGCGCCGCGCGCGCCCGTGTTCGGCAGCACGATCGCGAACTCCTCGCCGCCGTAACGCGCGACGATGTCCGCGGGCCGCCTCACCGCGCCGGCCAGCGCGTTCGCGACCGCAATCAGGCACGCATCGCCCTTCACGTGACCGAACGCGTCGTTGTACGTCTTGAAGTGGTCGACGTCGATCATCAGCAGCGACAACGGCTCGCCCTGTCGGCGCGCCTGCAGGAACAGCGTGTGGAAATGGTCGTTGAAGTGGCTGCGGTTGAACGCGCCCGTCAGCCCGTCGCGCGCGGACGAACGGATCAGCGTCGCATGCGCCTCGAACAGCCGCTGGTACAGCATCGTCACTTCCCACGCGAGCACGCAGACGAGCACGCCGGGCGTGAACATGCTGAACACGCGCGCGAGGTACCAGCCGACCGTGTAGCGATGGGTGCTCATCAGGTTCAGCGTCGTGTCGGTGAGGCACGCGAGCACCGCGATCGCGAGCCACAGGTCGAGTGTGGTGCGAAGCCGGCCGGTCACGACCACGGCGGCGAGCGCCAGCGCATTGAGCAGCCACACGACGAGCGCGACGCCGCTGACGGGCAGCACGGCCGCATCGCCCGGCGGACGAAACGCGGGCGGCAGCGGCACGTGCAGCGCGAACAGGCACAGCAATCCCGCGGCGACCGCCGGCCCGCCAACCAGCGCGAGCGTCCACCGGCGCGTCTGCCGCGCGCCGATCGGCGCACGCATCCGCCGCTCGCGCGCGAGCAGCGCGACCATCACGAAAGCCGGGAAGCCCGCGTGCCAGAACACCCACATCCACGCGGCACTTTGCGGCCGTGCGCCGAACAGCCCGTGCGGCGCGAACACGCCGGGAAAGGTGAGCAACTGCAGCGCGACGGCGAGCGCGGAGAACGCGTAGGCGCCGCCGAGCGCGCCGAGCACGGGCTGGCGCGTCACGGTGAACTGCGCGCCGAGGAAGAACGCGGCGATGCTCGCGGTGGTGAACACGGTGAGCGCGCACATCGGCATGAACGGCTCGACGGTCGGCAGGGCGACGTCCGCGTGCGGCGCGGCGATCCCGAGCGCGAGCAGGATGACAAGCGCCGTCAGCGCGCCGAACCAGAGCTGACGACGCGTCGTGTGCTGGATCAGGATGCCTTCCATGGAGTTCCCCGGCACGTAGGCGGAAACGCCCGGTCTTGCGCCGGGCGGCAGGCAGCCGGCCGCTGCGCGTCCGGTGCGGCCTGATGCTATCGCGTTATGGAAGTGCGCTCAAACCCCGAGGCCGGGGCCGAAGTTGCCGGCGACCCAGTGCGTGACGGCGTCGACGTCCGCGTAGTCCTGCTCGGGCAGGCCGTCGAGCATCGACAGCACCTCGTTGCTGGCGCCCGCGTCGCGCGCGGCATCGACGATCGCATCCTTGTTGGCCGGGTAGCGGACGGCGGCGAGGACGTCGGCGATCTGCAGGTCGATCGTTTCGTGGGGAATGTCGTGGCG
>NZ_JPGM01000089.1:0-31963 GCF_000731655.1 Burkholderia sp. MSh2
ACTGCAGCACACCACCAGCTTCGCTTCCCCTTCCGCGCCGTGTTTCCGTTAGCGCGAAAGAGGCGTGATTGTAGGCATCCGACCCGAACCGCGCAAGCCCCTTTGTGAAATATTTTGAAAACCCGCCGCGCGCTGCCGCGCACGGCGGGTCGGGGCATGGCGAGGCGCACATCGTCATGCGAACGGCTTCATATAGATATGACGCAAACCGCCCCTCGATCCCGACGGCAGGCAACCTGGAAACGGCCAAGGCCGCCGGCGCTGTCGAGTATCATGCGGCGACCGAACCACGCACTCATATCGACGATGGACAGCACCACCCAACCCGGCGACACGGATCTTCGCGACGAATATGCCGCACTGCGCGAGCGCGCCACCCTGCTGGAAGAGCAGGCGCCACCGCTTCTGCAACGCATCTCGGATGTATTGCCGCGAATCAGCGGCGAATCCGAACTGGCCGACGAGCACCGCGAGCGGCTCGTCGGCGCACGCAACGCAGCGATGGTCTCGATCGAGAACTATCAGCAGGCGATTCCGTTCCTGCAGACGGCCGACTCGATCATCGAGCAACTGGACAAGACGCCCGAACGCGACGAAGACTTCGAGTGGCGTGAATCGCTGCTGCAACGGCTCGACGAACTGATCGACGTCGCCGTCGTGATGATCGACGATGCGGAAAGCTACTTCGACCAGGCGCAAGCCTGCGATCTGTCCAGCGTGCCGAAAACCATCCTCGAGGACTGAACCGCGCCGCCGGATCGCCCCGGCGCATCGGCTTCGCGTCGGGTGCGCCGATCGTCGCGACGCGCGGCGGTCGACAACCGGGGCTCGACAGCATCGTCAGTCAGGCTGCCGTCTCCCGTAAAAGCTCACCTCGTCGTCACGGCCCGCGGTAATCGCCCGCTGCTCGTGCCGCGTGATGCCGCTACGGAGCATCGAGAACGAGCGTCTCGCTCACGATCGGCACGCGGATATATCCGCCCGCCGCATCGCCGTACGCACAGGCATTCCCGTCGATGACGTATTGCGCCGTCAACGCGCACAGTGTCGCGTCTCGCGCATCGACGGACTTCAGCGTCGAAACGTCGATTCCCAGCCGCTCCAGCAGTTGCCGGCGCTGAGTGCGTTTCTGCTTCGCCGAGGCCACCGCCCTGCCGAGCATCGCGCAGGTGATCGCATACGGATAGGTTTCGAAACTCACGCCCCCGCCCGCATAGCGCGGGCCGGTCAACAGCGGATAGGCGTCGGCCAGCGCGCGGTAGACGCGTTCCCCGACGAACATCCAGTCGAAGAAGCCCGACCGGCTGGTTGCAGCTTGCTCCCGCGACGGCGTCGGAAAACACGAGATCCGCTCGCGCGCAAGCGCCTGCTCTGCCGCCCGGCGCCCGCTTCCCGCCCACCACAGGCTCGGTGCGTCGACACCGACGGCCACGACGTCATGGGCGAGGCACAGCGCAGGCACCGCCTCGGGCGCGATCCGCGCCTCTCGGCAGACGATCGTCACCCCGCGCAGAATCACGAGATCGCACAGCTTCCTGTCGCCGCCGACATCGACACCCGCCACGGCGGGCCATTGCCGCACGGCCGATCCGGCGGACCGGGGCGTTCGCATGCCGGCGCCTCAGTCCGCCGGCCGCGCGTCGTAGGCGGCGTCGAAGATCGCTTCGAGACCGGGATGCACGCCGCGCATCGGGTCGACGACCGACTTCGCCCAGTCGAAGTACGCCTGCTTGCGCTCGAGCGGCCAGTCTGCCGGCGGATGCCGCACGATGTCGCGCAGGTTGCAGATCTTGTCGGCCAGCTTCACGAGCTTCGCGCGCCGGCTGATGGTCGCCGCATGTTCGACCTGCAGGCGCTTGCGTTCGTCCTTCGGCAACGACTTGTCGTCGGTGACTTCCATCACGATGTCCGCGACATCCTTGCCGAACAGGCGCAGCAGCTCCTGCTCGGTCGTCTCCGTATCCTCGACCGTGTCGTGCAGCACGGCCGCGACGATCACCCGCTCGTCCTCGATGCCGGCCTCGTTGGCCAGCACGTCGGCAAGCGCGATCGGATGATTGATGTACGGTGACCCTTCTTCGTCCTTGCGCCGCTGATTGCGATGCTTGTCCGCCGCGAACGCAATGGCGGCTACCAGCTTTTTCATGTTCACACCTCGTGTGGCCAGACCCGCGACCGGAAGGACAGGCCGCGTGCGTTTCGGAACCGCACATACTACCTGTACGCGATGACCCTCCCCGCGCGCAGGTCTCCCCCCGCATGCCGCCTCACGCGCCGGCCGGCGCGCGCTGCAGCTCGACCACGTTGACCCGTGTGCCGAATACGTCCCTCACGAGCGGCAGCAGGTGGTCGTGGTGCGTCAGGAACAACACCTGGGTCCGCGTCGACAGATCGCGCAGCGCATCGAGGCCCGCCTTGGCACGCGCGTCGTCGAAGTTGATGAACAGATCGTCGGCCACGAACGGCAATGCGGTCCGGCTGCCGAGCTGCAGCTCCAGCGCCGCGATCCGCAGCGCAAGGAACAACTGGTCGCGCGTCCCCTCGCTCAACCCGGCAACCTGCACCGATGCCCCCTGCGTGCGCCTCGCATACAGCGCAGGCGGCGTCCGTTCGGTATCGACGGTCAGCCGCGCGAATTCGCCGAGCGTGAGCCCCGCGAAGATCTCGCCCGCGCGCCTGAGCATCGGCCCCTGCTTCTGGTCGCGATAGCGATCCGTCGCCCACTTCAGCAGCCGGCTCGCCGTGGCCGCCTCCAGATACTGTTCGGCCGCGTCGCCCATCGCCGCCAGTGCTTCCTGCCGCCTCGACTCGGCGACGGCCGCGTTCGCCTGTCCGTCGATCGCGCCGAACGCCTGCTCGGCCACGACCTGCTGCTGCGACAGCTCGTTCAGCCGCCGGCCGACATCGCCGAGCGACTGTTTCACCGCTTCCAGGTGCGCGGGAACGTCGGCAATCTCCTGTTCCGCGACCTCGGCTTCCACGGCCGACCGGGACAAACCGTCGCCATCGCGCACCAGCGCCTCGTGCGCGGCCTCGAGGGCCTGCCGCAGCTGACGCCGGCGATCCGAGCGTTCGGCCAGCGGCAGCGCCGCGTCGATCGACGCGACGCCGGCCAGTTGAAGCAGCGGCTGAATGCGTGCATCGGCGCCGGCCACCGCGGCCAACGCATCCGCTACCTTGCCGTCGGCCTGGCGCACGGCCTCGTCGGCACGATCGATCGCACGCGCGATTTCCCTGGCGGCCGCGAGACGCATCGTCAGACGGCGTGCGACATCCGGCCAGTCGCCGCTCGTCAGCCATTCCGGCGCAAGTGCCGCAGCGAGCCGCCGCGCACCGGCCTCGAGCGCGTCCAGCTCCGCACCGATCGCGGCGATCCGGTTGCGCGGCGCGTCGGCATCGGCCAGTTCGGCCGTCACCGCGCCGGCAAGGCCCAGCGCGCCTTCCGCTGCCGCGAACGTTGCCGCGCTCGCGCCAAGCTTCGCGTCGGCCAGCGCATCGCGCCACTGCGCGTGCCAGGCGTCGTAGGCCGCCTGCGCATGGCCGGCCCGCGACTGTGCCGTCGCGCATCCGCGTTCGGCTTCCCGCGCGCGATCCTCAAGGCTGTCCTTCTGCGCCAGCGCTTTCTCGGCCGACTGCACGAAAGTTTCGGCGCTCGCGACGAGCGCCGCCAACCCGTCCGACTCGCCGCCTCGCGACACGGCACGCAGCGCCGCACGCAGCGAGGCTTCGGCACCAGCGCGTGCGGCACGCATCGTGTCGAACTCGCGGCGCTGGCGGTCGAGATCGCCCTGCGCGACGAGCACCGTGTCGCGCTTCGACAACCAGTCGCCCATCGCCGCCAGCGGCATGCCCGGCACCGCGGCCGTCGCCGCAAGCGCGGCCCATGCGTCGCGATGCTCGGCCAGTTCACACTCGCGCTCGGTCGCCGCGGCCTGCCGGCGTGTCAAGCCGGCACGCGCGGACTCGACCTGCTGACGCAGCGATTGCAGCGTCGCCGCCGCCTGGGTGGCGCCAAGCTGCGCATCGACGAGTTCGTCCGCAAGGCGAATCGCGTCGTCGACCGCCGGCGCTCCCGTCACGAGATCGACGGCGCCACTGCGGATCTCGCCCCACGCGCCGTCGCGCCGCGCGCGCGCGGCCAGTACCTCGGCGGTCGTGACGACCTTGTGGTTTTCCGCGAAGTGCCGTTCCTGCAATTCGAGCCGGTCGAGTTCTTCGCGCGCGCCGTCACGCGCATCGCGCGCCGCGGCGGCCGCGCTTGCGCGTTCGCTGTCCTCCTTGAGCAACGCACCGAGACGCGCCGCCGACGGCACGTCGAGCGCACGCAAGGTGTCGACCGGCATGCGCCACCGGCCGAGCGCATCGAGCGCGCCGGACAACGTGCGTTCGGCGGCGGCGATTTCATGTTCCAGCGCCTGCTCGCGCTGGTTGCTGTTGCGAAAGCCCTGCGCGTCGGCAAGCGCCGCGCGCAGCGCTTCGGGCACGTCGACAGTCGACAGCCGCGCCTGTTGCTCGCGCACCTGCGCAAGCTCGCGCGTGCGTTCGTCGAGCGATTCGCGCGCGCCGGCAAGCGCCTGGTGCAGCATGCCGTGTTCGCGCAGCAGGTTCGCGACGGTCTGCAACGACAGCGCGGTCGGCAGCGCCGCGCGCAGCGACGCTTCGTCGGTCGGCCAGCCGAGCTGGGCCGCCGCCGCACTCGCGGCAGACAGGTGCCGCTCGACGTCCGCGCGGAGCAACAGCAGATCCTGCGCGTGATTCATGCAGGCGCCGCGCAGCCGGTCGAGCGCTTCGATGTCGGCTTCGAGCCCCAGCGTATCGGCATCGGCGTCGATCGCGCCGCGCACCTGGCGTTTCGCAAGCAGGTCGGCACGCCGTTCCTCGAGCACCTTCTGCTCGGCCGCAAGATCGCCCTGCGCCTTCAGCAGATCCGCGTACGCGGTGGGCGGCAACTCGACGACCGCGCCCAGTTCGGCCAGCGCCGCGTCCTTGACCGTCAGCTCCTTCAGGTACGGCGCCAGCCGCCGCACGCGTTCGAGCTTCGAGCGCGACGCTTCGAGCCGGCGCTGCTCCGCACGCGCCTGCTCGATCTGCTGGTCGACCGCTTCGCACGCGTCCTTGCGCTCGACCCAGTCGCGCGTGCGCACCTGGACCGACTTCAGTTCGGTCACGGCTTCGTTGAACGACGTTTCGGCCAGCGCGAATGCGCTGCCGCTGCGACGCGGCGCCCACAGTTCGAGCGAGCGCGCCTCGAGCTCCTCGCGCACCGGCCCGAGGCTGCCGACGCCGGCGGCCGATTCGAACAGCACCTGGCCGAGCTTGTCGGATGCGTCGAGAATGCTGCGGCCGCCGTCGACCAGCCGCCCGTGATCGAGCCCGAACATCTGCTCGAAGAATTCGCGTGTCGCGCCGTCGAGCACGGCGGCCAGATAGTCGTCGGGCAGCCTGTCGTCGGCCGGCGTGCGCAACGGACTGCGGCCGCGCGCGCGATGAAACGCGAGTTCGCCCGCGCCGCTCTCCAGCACGCCGCCGATCCGCAGTTCAGGCGTGCTGTGAAGGAAATCGAGCGGCGTCTGCAGTTTCATCCCGAACAGCAGCTCGGACACGGCCGTGCGGATCGTCGACTTGCCGGCCTCGTTCGGCCCCACGATCACATGGAAATCCTCGCCGGCCGACGGGAACCGCAGCGTCTCGTCGGTAAACTTGCCGTACTTGATCAGATCGAGCTGGCTGATCCGCATCGCTCACTCCCCCCTCGCGAGCCGCGCGAGCAGCGCGGGCCCGACCTGTTCCACCAGCGCCGTGAGCTCGCCCGCGCGCGCCATCGTCAACAACGGCACCTCCTCCTTCACGTCGCTGCGCACCTTGCCGACGAACGGCTTCAGGTCGCGTTCGAGCAGCGCGAGGAAATCCGGATCCTGAGCGGCGTCGGCCAGGATCTGCTTCAGGTCCTCCAGCGCTTCCAGCTGCTCGCTCTCGCCCGGCTGCCGATCCGCCGCGGAGGTCGCGAGCCGGACCTTCTCGAGCCACAGCCGCTCGTTGCCGATGATGCCGATCTGGTTCAGCACCTCCGCACGCAACTGCGGCGCGCGGCCGAAAAAGAGGCCGTGCGCCGGCGTGCGCCCCGTGACCGTCACGCGCACCGCACGCGGCACATGGCCGTCGACGTTCAACAGCGCTTCCAGCGCCTGGCCGATCTTTCTCGACAGGTCGGCCACCGTGAAGCAGTCGGATGCGTCGACCGACACGGCCTCCCAGCGCAGCACGTCGAGATACAGCCGCTCGACCTGCGTGCGGCCTTGCTCGACCGTCACGAGCACCGCGCCGCGGCGGCCCGTCTCGCGGATATGACGCCCCTGCAGGTTGCCCGGGAACACGACGGTGGACGGCCCCGACCATTGCTGGAATTCGTGCACGTGGCCAAGCGCCCAGTAGTCGTAGCCTTTTGCGTGCAGCTCGGCCAGCGTGCACGGCGCGTAGTTCGCATGCGCCGCATAGCCTTCGAGTGCCGTGTGCAGCACGCCGATGTTGTAATAGCCGGGCACCGGGTCCGGATAGCCGATCGCGAGATTGTCGACGACGGCCTTGTCCTTGAAGCTCTGCCCGTGCAGCGCGACGTCGAATTCGGGCAGCTTGTGGGTTTCCGGTCTGCGTTGGCTGAACACGGTGACGTTGTCGGGCAGCGTCAGCTTCTTCGTCATTTCGCTTTCGGCATCGTGATTGCCGCCGAGAACGAACGCGCGAATGCCGGCCTTGCGCAAGCGCCCCATCTGCTGGCCGAAGAAGATGCCCGTGTTGTGATCCTTCCAGTCGCCGTCGTACAGGTCGCCGGCGATCACGAGAAATGCGACTTCCTCTTCGATCGCGCGATCCACGAGCTGCCTCAGCGCCTCGCGCGACGCGTTGCGCAACTGCGCGGCCGGGGCGTCGGGATACGCGCTCAGGCCGTGCAACGGGCTGTCAAGGTGAATGTCTGCCGCGTGGATGAACTTCACGAAGATTCCTCTGTTTCATGACGACGGGATTGCCTGCGATCGTCGTACGCCGCCGCCGGCCCGGCCGTCAGTCGCTGTCCTGGTAGCCCCCGGGTTCGCCGCAATGGATGCAGCGGAACACATACGCGGTCGGCGAGCCGTCCTTGTCGAGTGCGGCGAAAAAGCGCGCCCACTCCGCGTCGTCGTCGAGCCCGGTCGACGCCCGGATCGACGCGACGGCCTGCGGACCGAGCGCGGTCAGTTCGTCGGCGCCCGCGCGACCGATGAACTGCGCGCCATCGCCGCAATGCGTCCACCATCGCTCCTGCTGCCAGCCCTGAAAGCCCGGCGTGCGACACGCGATCTCGTCGACCACCGCTTCGGGCACCGGGTCCCATTCGCCGTCGCCGATGCCGCAGGTATCGGTAAAGACGGCATCGAGCCGCGCATGCGCCGAACCGTCGGCGATGCACCACGGGCAGATGCATTGCTCATACTCGTCGACCGCATACACGGGGCCTGCGTACACGTAACCGCGCACGTCGCCGCAGCACACGCAGCGTGCGCCGGAACGGATCACGCTGCCGGTGGCCAGCGGGTCGGGATGGTACCTGAAAGCGGGTAACGCCATGCAACTCTCCATCGGTCTGGGTGGCGGGGAAGCACCCCATACGGACTCGAACGGCCATTGTGCCGCAGCACGACCGCGTTACCGGGGAGCCTCGACCTCGGCAAACGCCCCGTTCACGAAACGATAGACGCGGTGCGTTGCACCGCCATGCGCGAGATATTCCCACCGGATGTCGATGCCGACCGGGTCGTCGCGCCACGCGATCGCCAGATAGGGCGATTGCGCGCCGCCGTCGGTTTCCAGCGAAACGGACTCGAGACAGCTTTGAACCGGCAGCGAGAAATTCGTAACCGCGCGGGCGCCGTGCAGTTCCAGCACGTACAGCGCCCCTTCCTCTCCGGCACCGCAATATCCGGTCGGACGGCTGCTCGACGAACGGTTGACGACGACCAGCACATACTCGTTGCCGTCGATCCGCTTCGAACGGTCCGACGGAAACGCGACGCTCGACGCATCCGCAAGCGCTCGCCGGAGCGCGGCCGGCACGACCAGCGTCGCCGTCTTGCGGCGGACCGTATCCACCTCGATCAACCTCGGGCGCGCCCATTCGATCGAACGGCCGTTGGCAAGGCGCACCGATTCGGGCGCCGGCGTTTCGGCGCCTGCAACGGCGACACGCGAAACCAGCAGCGCCAGCGTCGCGAGCTTCAACGCCGCCGACAACATCGAGCCGCGCCGCATTCGCACGCTTCGCACAGCATGGCCGCGGGCCGCGTCGCGCGCCCCGGCCTGCCGTCCGGGCACGCCCGCGTCAGGATCCCAGCGCGTGCGTCGTTCGTCGCGGCGCACGCGGCCGATCCACGACATCCGGTCACTCGCGGCGAGGTACGGGCGGCGGCGCATAGCCGTTGTCGTTGCCGGGGAACGGATTCGCGTTGCGGCGCAGCGCTTCCTCTTCACTGTCCTTCTGCGCGAACAGCGCCACGCCGATCACGCCGACGTTCGCGGCGTCTCCGTACTTCGAGTTCGCGACATAGCTGTCGGGCACTGCCGCGAAACGGAACGCGGCAACTTCGTCGCGGCTCTTGCGAAAGCCCTCGATCGTCAACGTACGGCCCGGATACAGCACGTAACCGCCGTTCGTATAGCGGCCCGGCCGCCCCGACAGCACGTCGAGCCCGTCGACGCTCGACACGACCTCGAACGTGCGGCGCCCCTGGTTGCGCAGCACGATGTTGTAGCGCGAACCCTCGACGCCCGCCATGTGCCAGCGGCCGTCGCTGCGCGCGAGACGCATCGGCACGCCCTTTTCATCTGTGAACGACAGCGCGATATCCCCGTTCGCAAGCGCGACGCGGGTCGGCAATCGGCGAATCTCGGATACCGGGGGGTGTCCCGGCAACGCATCGTTGTAGTAAACCGACGCGAGATCCGTCGGCTTCGACGGATCCGCGCGTTCGAAATCGATCTGGCGGGTTTCGGATCGTACCGACTCGCCCCATGCGGTGCCGAGCCCGCGGCGTTCGCTGGCGTCCGGTGCGGCGGCAGCGGACGTGCCGGTGCTGGCGGACGGCGGTGCGGCGCAGGCGGCCAGCCAGAGCGCGCAGGCGAGCGCGAGAAGACGAAACAGGATGGTCATGAAGTGATGCCTCGGAATGTTATCGGGCCGCGCCGGGGTGGCCGGTGCGGCATTGGATGTCGTCTGTCCTCACGGTGTCGATCGGACATGCCGGCCCGTGCCGGCCAGCGCCGGCAACGGAAGCCCCGCTATTTAAACATGGCGTGCGGGCAATGGGCAGGGGCAGGGCGCGCGGCCCGTTGCGGGCCCGCGCCGGCGACGGGTGGGCAGAGACGAACGCGATGCCGGCGTCGCTCGTTGTGGAGAAATGGCGATTGCCCGACGAGCGCCTTGCTTCGGCGCGGCTGCGGAGCCGTTCCCGATTCGGCAACGCATCGGGCGGCTTGCCATCGGAGCGTTCGACGATGCCGTTTTGCGACGAAAGGACGCGCCGAACGAAGATAAAAAACACGCTTGCCGTTCAGCTGCACGATCCGGCTCGGGTCACCGCCTGTCGCTCATCCGCGGTATCGGCCGACCCGGCATTCAGGCCAGTTCATGCCGGACCCGCCTCGCGAAACCGTTCAGTTCCTGCTCTCGTGCGTCGAGCCGATTCCGCGTGGCAGCGATGTCGGCCGACAGATGCTCGACAGACACACCGCACCGCGCGACCGCGGCCTTTGCCAGGTGACTGGCCCGGTTGCGTACCAGCAGGTCGAGCGAGTCGTACAGTTGCCTCACGTCGACGTCATCGCCCGACGCTCCGGCCAGATCCGCCTCCGGCTTCTTCGCAACGTGCCATCCTTCACCATCGACGGGTGACGCGCCCAGCTCCGATATCCACGCCTCGGGCAATGCATAGTCGACAAGACGGACCGACGCCTCTTTTAAAAATGCGGCGTCGATCGACCGCGAGAGGCTCCCGTACAGCGCACCTGAATCCCGGGTTTCCGCGTATGCGTCCAGCAGACCGGGCAGAGTCGGCACCACGCTGCGCCACACCGCATTGGCGAGCCGCGACTGCAGCGGCTCGAAATCGTCGAGCGCGGCTTGCGCAACGGTTTCCGCTTCGTCGAGAAGCGGGTAGACGTCCCGGCGAGCCGCATCCGCCGCGTTTTCCTGAAGATGGTGCAGCAGTATCTCGGCGCGCTTGCGGTCCTTGTAGGAAACGGTCGCATCGACGATGCCGAGCAGCGCGCCGAACAGCCGCTCCATGCCCGCCGCGATCATCGCTCCCGGCGTTCCTCCATCGTGCCGCGCGAGATACGCGGAGATCGAGACGGGGGGCTCGAGCAGGCCGGCATCCACGCCCATTGCCACCAGCTTCTCTCTGGCGCGGACCTCGACGTCCGCTTCCTGCAACGCGCGGTTCTCCGCGGACTTGTTCCGCAAAACCTTGAGGATCTTGCCATCGACCTCGTCTTCATCGAAGAAATCGCTTCGCGTGACGACCGGCAAGAGCGGCTTGCGGCGCCGCAGTTCCCGGTTGAGTTCGTCGAGTTCCTGGACCTGCCCGGGCGACGTGGAATTCGTCAGCCACAGCAGCCCGTCGGCGCTTTCGATGAAGCGCCGGGTCAGCGACGCGTTCTCGCCCGTCATCGAGTGCAGGCCGGGGGTGTCCAGCACGACGAGTTTTTCGCCGAGCCGCACGCCTTGCAGGCGGGCCGTGGATTCCGTCGCGCCTTCGACGAAGGGTATGTCCGATTCGACCGCGACGCCGTTCTCGATCCGGAAATAGCGCGTCGTTTCGCCCGCCGCGCGAAAGCGGTCGGCCAGCACGTTGCAGAATGCGCTCTTCCCCGCGTTGAACTTGCCGAACACGAGCAGCAGCACGCGGTCCCGAAACAGGTCGGCCAGCGATTCCGCCGCCTTCATGTCCGCCTGCTCGCCCGACAGTGCCGTCGCGATACGGGACAGCGCGCCGTCGATCGCGTCGATCCGACGGGCCAGGGCGCTGCCGGCCGCCAGACCGTCACGGGCGAACCGTTGCGCCCGCAGCTCCGCGATATACCCGGCCAGCCAGTGCTCGAGTGCGTGCAGGATATCGGCAGCGTCCCGGTCGGCAAATACCAGTGCCTTCAGCCGGGCAAGCAATGCGTGTTCGCTGGAATGATTCACGAGGCCACGCCAGGGTTGAACGCGCTCAATGCAACCAGCGCCTGCTCCGTCGCGGCAAGTGCCGCTTCGGCATCCTGGATCTGCGCGGCAAGCGCGCGCCTGTCCGCCGAAAGCTCGTAGTAGTGCGTGAAGTCCCGCTGCATGCGCTCGCGCCCCGCCGCTTCTCCGAAGATCCGGTTCAACTCCTTGTGAAGCTTCACCGATACACCCATGACCGCGATCATGACGGAGTTGATGCTGCTCGACGCGGTCTGCTGCTCCGCCGGCAATTCGACCACGCCCTGCCCGACCAGGAAGCTGTCGATTTCGATGCAGGCGCGCGAGTAGCTGATCTGGAGCCGGTTGCGCTCGCGCTTGCCGGCGGTCGTGCCGTACACGTCCTTCGCGGTATCCGGGATCAGCGCGTCGTCGCCGCGATTGACCGCCAACGCGACCAGGACGTCCTGGCTCACCTTGTCGATGACCGCCCGCAAACCTGCGTCGAAATCGTGCCGCTGCCGTGCCTGACGGTCGCGCAACGCATGAAGCCGCGTGTGACGAACCGCCCGGAGTTCCGTCAGCTGCGCACTGATCTCGTCAACCAGAAGCTCCGTCTCGTGTGCGCGCGCCGTCGGCACGTCCGTGATGACCTTCTTCAGCTCCTCGCGCAACGCGGGAACGCCGCTGCGCTCCAGCAACAGCCCCTTGCCCTCGTCGAGCCCCTTGCGATGGCGCGCGGAAGACACATGGCGCAGTTCGACACCCGGCATCTGCGAGCGAATGGCGTGGGCGACGGCATGCGATTCGGTATCGTCGGAAAGTTGATCGACCTGGGTCAGCACGATCAGTGTCCGCCGCCGCGTGCGCACATCGTCCACGCGCAATTCGGCGAGCATGCTCATCTCGGCCGCATCGAACTCGCCCTCCTTCGCCGCGTGAACGAACAGACGAACGTCGGATTCGAGCCACGCCGCCTGCCGCGCATGATGGTCGTCGCTCATCGCGACATCGGCATCGAGCCCGGGCGCATCCAGCCACCGCACGCCGTCGTGTATCCGGTCGGACAGGCGGACCGTCTCGCGCCTGTCCGCGACGGAGAAGACATCGGAGCCGATCAGTTCGTTGAGGAGACGACTCTTGCCATGATTGTATTTTCCGATCACGGTAACCGTCGGCACGCCGCTTCTCCTCAGGATCAGCAGCCGCGCCAGATCGTTCGCGCGGTCGGGCAAGACGGACCGGATGTCATGGAGCGCTTGCGTTGTCGTTTCATCGGGCACGTGTCATCTCCTCAAGTGTCTCCTCCAAAGCGCCGCAGGCCGTGCCGCATGCCTGGCTCGCGCGAACCGGAAAGCGCCCGGCAACCGTCGGCGCGCCCCGGAACGGACGATTACGCGGCGACCGACGCGCGCAGGCGGTCGACCACCTGGTTGTCCTTGCCCTGAACCAGCGGCGTCACGACGAAATCGAAGTCGATTTCCATGTACTGATCGGCTTTCAACCCGAGTGCTTCGCCGCCCGTCTTCTGCTTGACCGGCGGGATCAGCTCTTCGCGCGTCGCATATGCGAAGTCGTCCCAGATCAGCGGATCGCCCTCGATGTTGAACTGCGTCGTCAGCTTGCGATGACCGTCGGACGTGACGAAGAAGTGTACGTGGGCCGGACGGTTGCCGTGACGGGCAAGCAGGTTCAGGAGCTTCTGGGTCGACCCGTGCGGCGGGCAGCCGTACCCGACCGGCATCAGCGTGCGAAATTCGTAACGGCCGTTCTCGTCGGTCTTCACCGCGCCGCGGAGATTGAACTCCGTCTGCGCGCCGGTCGGATCGAAGTGCGAATAGAAACCCTTCGAGTTGGCGTGCCAGCATTCCACCACCGCGTTGGCGACCGGCTTGCCGTCCACGCCCTTCACGATGCCGCGAATCACGAGCGGGCCTGCTTCGGGGTCCGGGTCGATGTCCATCCTCGCCACGCCGTCGCGCACCGGCGCGCCGGACACGTACAGCGGCCCCTCGATCGTGCGCGGCGTACCGCCTTCGACGCCGGCTGCCGCATCGGCCGCATCCAGACGGATGTCGAGATATTTCTCGAGGCCGACGCCTGCCGCCAGCAGCGCCGCCTCGCCGTCCTGGCCGAGCTTGTTCAGATAGTTCACACCCGCCCATACCTCGTCCGGCGTGATGTCGAGATCGTCGATCGCCTTGAAGAGATCGCTCAGCAGGCGATGGCAGATCTGCTTGAAGCGCGGGTTGCCGTCGGCCCCTTCGAGGTTGCTGGCCGCCTTCAGAAGATCCTGGACCTCCTTGGTGTCGAATACCTTGATGCTCATGATGACTGTCTCCATTATGGAATCGTGGGGAAAAGCACTGGACTTAGCGACTGTCGGACAAATGCGTGCCGCGCCGCTCAACGGTCGTCGTCGCGAACCGACGACGGGTGGCGGCACAACGGCGTCACCGCGATCTTCATGTACGGAAAAAGCGGTAACGCGATCAGGATGTCGTGCAGTTCCGCGTTGCTTTCCACGTCGAACAGGCTGAAATTCGCGTACTCGCCCGCGATACGCCAGATATGGCGCCACTTTCCGCTGCGCTGCAGTTCCTGCGAATACGCCTTTTCACGCGCCTTGATTTCGTTCGCCGTGTCAGCCGGCATATCGGCCGGAATGGCCACATCCATACGTACATGGAACAGCATGGTTCGTCCTTTGTTATCGATTGATTTTCGTCAGGCCGTCGCGCATGAAATGACGCACGCGATCCTCGTCGAGCTCGATGCCGAGCCCCGGCCCGGTCGGCACGGTCAGTTCGAAATCGCTGTAGTCGAGCGGGCGCGCCAGGATTTCTTCGGTAAGCAGCAAGGGGCCGAACAGTTCGGTGCCCCACTGCAAGTGCCTGAAACTGGCGAAGAGATGGGCCGACGCGATCGTGCTGACCGCGCCTTCGAGCATCGTCCCGCCGTACAGCTCGATGCCGGCGGCATCGGCAATTGCCGCGACCTGTTGCGCGGCAAACAGCCCGCCGCTCTGCTCGATCTTGATCGCGAAGACATCCGCGCCCGCGTTCCTCGCGATCTCGAATGCGCTTCCCGGGCCTTGCAGGTTCTCGTCGGCCATCAGCGCGACAGGGAAGCGGCGCATCAGTCGGGCAAGCGCCGCCGGCGACGCGACCGGCTGTTCGATCAGTTCGCAGCCGGCGTCCGCCAGCGCCGGGATTGCCCACGCCGCCTGCGTCTCGCTCCACGCCATGTTGACGTCGACCCGGACGGAAGCCTGTTCGCCGAGCGCCTTCTTGATTTCCGCGACGTGCCGGATGTCGGTCTCGGGTGCCTTCGCACCTATCTTCAGCTTGAAGATCTTGTGACGGCGCGCCTCCAGCATCCGCTCGGCTTCCGCGATGTCGTTCGCGGTATCGCCTGAAGCGAGCGTCCACGCAACCGGCAGCCGGTCGCGGCAACGGCCGCCGAGCAGCTCGCTGACAGGCACCCCGAGGCGCTTACCGTGCGCATCGAGCAGCGCCGTCTCGATCGCGCTCTTCGAGAAATGATTGACCTTCACCAGCTTCCCGAGATGCGCCATCAGATCACGGACGCGCGTGGCGTCCCTGCCGATCATCGCCGGCCCGAGGTAGACATCGATCGCCAGCTTCATCGACTCGGGCGATTCCGGCCCGTAGCCCATCCCGGCGATCGTCGTTCCCTCGCCGAGGCCCACGACGCCGTCGCTGCAATATACCTTCACCAGCATGAGGGTTTGTCCGTACATCGTGGCGACTGACAGACGGTGCGGTCGAATGGTCGGCAGATCGACGAGAAACGTTTCGACGCGTTCGATAGTGGCGGTCATGATCCATGCTCGTGAAATAATTCACTGGATTTATAAACGCCCGGTCGCGGCACTGTCCAACACCTTTCAGGATGGTTTCCATGCACCCAAGGTATGTTGTTCGATAGGCGCGCTCCCGCACGCCGTCTCGCTCGTCGGTCGGGTCATCGCGATGGCTGGCGACGCAACCCCGACGCAGGCCCGGTCAGCCCAGCGTGCCGCGTCGCTGCTGGTCCTGCTCCTGTGATTCAAACAGGGCTTTGAAATTTCCTTCGCCAAACCCGTCCTCACCGCGACGTTCGATGATCTCGAAGAAAACCGGCCCGATCTGACGCTTCGTAAAGCGCTGCAACAAAATTCTCGTGGGCCCCTTTCCGTCGACCAGCAGACCGCTTTCGGCCAATCGGGCCACATCCAGGCCATGTCCGGGAAGACGTGCGTCGATCGCCGCATAGTAGTTCCTGGACGGTGCGGCCATGAACTCAATACCGGCCGCGGCGAGCTTGCGGATCGTGTCCTCGATGTCCGACGTCAGTAGCGCGATGTGCTGGATTCCTTCTCCACCGTAGTCACGGATGAATTCGTCGTTCTGGTTGAGCACGCCCGGCCGATCGTGTGCGGCCGCAGCGACGGGAATCGATACGCGGCCGCAAGGGCTCACCATCGAACGCGCGCGCATTCCCGACATGTGCCCCTTGACCTCGAGGTACTGCTTCTCCGCAAAGCCAAAGGTGTCGCGGTAAAAGTTTGCCCACTTGTCCAGATTCCCGGGATGCACGATGTTCGACGTGTGGTCGACAGCCAGGATGTTCGCATCCACCGTTGCGCCATTCCTCGCATCGACGGGCATCGAGAAATTTCCCGCAAATTCGGTGTCGACGAAATACACGAGGCTGTCACCGATTCCGAGGATCGTGGGCGCATCCACAACGAACTCCCCCTCGACGACGGCCGACGCCGGCAACGCCCCGCCGGCCAGTGCCTGCGCATGAGCGAGATTCGCATCGTCGACGCGGATACCCATCGCGCGCACCGACGCGCCATGACGTCGCTCGAATGCGTTCGGGTTGCCGTTGACGAGGAACACGGCCGCGCCCTGAGTCATCATGAACACGCCGCTCTTCGACTTTCCGTACAGCCGGAAACCGAAGTGTTCGAAGAGCCCGACGAGTTCCATCGGGCGGGCGGAAACGAATTCGACAAAGGCAAATCCGTCGGTTTTTGCGCGGGCTTCCATCATATTAAATAGGAATCCATAATTTACTGGATGAAAACGGCACTCGAAACGCAAGGAACCATCACGCATGCGCTCGCCTACCTGCGATTCACCGCGACTCCCATGACTCGATAGGTGCGCCACCGCCCGAATGGGCGGCACGCTCGATTCCGGCGCTATCGTGCCTGAAAATGGAAGCGGGTGATGAAGTGCGGCTTACTTTCTCGTCGCGGCAACGACCTTGATTTCGACGATGAGTTCGGGCCGGGCCAGCGCCGCAATGCCGAGAATCGTCCACGCCGGGAAATCGGACCGGATGTAGCGTTCCTTCACCGCGCGAAACACGGCGAGGTGAGCCCCGACATCGACATGGTAGGAAACCAGTTCGACCACGTCCGAGAAGTCGAGCCCCAGATGCTCGAGAATCGCCTCGATGCGCTTGAACGCGACATCGATCTGCTCTTCGGGACTGTCCGGGATCGAGCCGTCGGCGCGCAATCCGATCTGGCCGGAAATGAACGCCAGCCCGTTGGCAGTCACGGCCGGCGAGTATTGAAACAGGTCGAAAATGCGGTTGCTCCCGAAAGTGGCGTCGTCTTCGGGAAGACGCAGGCGTTCGATATGGCTCATGGCGGACCTTCAATCAGATAGGGGACGAGGAAAGTGAATCCAGCGCGCCTACTCTAAGCGTCTGCCCGGACCGCTGTCTGTATAGCGAGTTACCAAATCAGCCCAGAATCTTCGACGGGTCGATGACCCAGATGCGTCGCTGCCTGATCTCGATCGCACCCAGTTCGGTCAGCCGCTTCAACGCGCGCGTAACGGTAACGCGCGTCGCACCGGTCATGGCCGCGATCTGTTCGTGCGTCAACGGAATCGAAATCATCGTGCCGTCCACGCGCTTCTCGCCGTACAACTCGGCCAGCCTGCCCAGCAGTTCCCCGATTCTCATGTCGGGTTTCGGGAGCGCGAGGTATCTGATGCGGGAGGCCAGAACGCGTTGCTTGAGCGCGACGATGCGCATCAGCGAGATGGCCAGTTCGGGCCAGGACGGAATGGCCCCGGTGATGACCCGGATGTCGAATTCAATCAGCTCGGAGCGCTCGGCAGCAATGGCCGTGGCAATGCGAGGGAGGCCGTCCATCGCCGGACTCTCGCCGAACATCGCCCATGGCCCCATCATCTCGAGCATGAATTCGGACCCGTCGGTCTGAAAGATCGAGACCTGGATGCGCCCCGACAACAGGAAGTAGAAGGTAAAGCCGAGTTCGCCCTGTCGATACAGGGTGGCGCCCTTTTCCACCTTCATCTTCCGGCCGAGATGAGCAGCACGAATCCATACACCCGCGGTCGCGTCGTCCATGTGCCAGGTTTCCGTCGTGCCCAACGCGCTTTTGCTCAATCCAGCCTCCTCGGTTATCGATCCGCAGCTCCTTTCCCGAACTCACGGGCACGGAGCAACATACTTTATGCGATCCATTCGAAAGCAGGTGCAAACTCCACCCGACGCACCGGGATTATGGAAATCGTGATGGATGGCTGCGCGATGCGGCTTACGCTCGGCCGATGACCGGGCCCGTATCGAATCGCCCACGCCCGCTGGCATCCCGCGCGTCGGTTCCTCGTCTCCCGTCATCCGCATGGAGAATGCCAGCGCCGGGCTCTGCGTCTGCCGGTTCGCCATTGCGTGCCACCACGCGCCCGTCTGTCTGAAAGACGCGCAGGGAAAGCGGCATGTCCTCGCGCCCCGATCCACGAGTGGGCTCACAGTCGGTCCGGTTTGCCAAAGCCGCTCGCCAAATGGCCCCGCGTTCTCCGATGAATCTCGCGCCCGGCCAGTCCGGTATTGCGACGAACGACATGCCGGGCTCGCCAATAAAAAACGGCCCGCATCAATGCGGGCCGTGACGGAATGCGCTCCGCTTACTGTGCGCTGCCTTGCGTCGACACCGAACCCTTCAGGCCGACCGATGCACTGCCCTGCGCCGGACGGGTCGCGCCTTCGAGGGTTTCACCGGCCTTTGCCTTCGCACCGCCCGCGACGCCGCCCGCCGTCGATGCCGCGCCTTGCGCGTGGCTCTTCGCCGTACCGGCGACATGCTTCACGTGCGACTTCGTCGAGTGAACGGCGGAGGCTCCGGCCTCCTTCGCCGCACCCGCTGCCGAACCGGCCGCGTGCGTCGTGCCGCCGACCGTCTTGCCGACGACGTTGCCCGCCGCGGAACCCGTGCCCGTCGCGTTCGCGCCGGCCTGCACGCCCGCGCCGCCACCGAGCAGCGGCGTCTGAGCCTGTGCACCTGCGCCGGCTGCGCCCTGTGCACCGGTCTGGGCCGTCTGTGCAAAAGCAGCCGACGTTGCCATTGCCGTCAGTGCCGCGCCCAGCAGAATCGTACGGATCTTGTTCATGGTCATTCTCCCCAAAGACGTTGTTGCTGCGAGCCGCCTTCGTGCGGCTTGTCGCATGCCTCGCCGCGACGTGCGGCAGGTGGAGTTAATGTAGCGGCGCCGGCGCGCAAAACGACTGATTTGCAGGGACTGTTACTTCCGTTGCAAATGCTGACGATTGACTCACATACTTTGACAATCGGAAGTAAGCAGCGGGCTGGAGGCCGTACTTGCGGGAGAAGCCGTGAACACGCCTGGAGAGGTGCGTCGCGACGGGGTACTCTGTAACGGCGATGCCCCGATCGTCGCGTGTCGGGAAGCCCGGCAGGTGATGCGGCGTGTTAGAGAACCAGCTCGTTCGATCAGCATTCCGAATAATTTACGTCAACCAACCTTCGGTAAAACCCGATAACCCGCTTCCGGCGATCGGTTCAATGCCGCCGGATATGCACGCCGCCCCTCCGGCGTTCCCCGACGCGCTGCATGCAAGCCTGAACACCTTTTCCGGCGGCACATCCGGCGCCCGCCAGTCGAACACCGCCCCCGGATCGTCGTCGAATTCGACTGACGACAGTATCCGCTGCACGTCGAACGGATCGGCACCACGAGCGTCCAGTGCGCGGTCGTGGTCCGGTTCCCCGACGAAACCGAGAAAGTACGGCTTCGACAGGATGACGCCGTTACCGGCGAATACCGGTTCGTCGTCGCAACGCCTCTTTCTGCCGCACGCGGCCCGACTCGCCCATCGGCGGATCGGGCCTCGCTCGCGCCGCCCGGTCAAGGCCGGAACGTATCGCCGAGTACGACGCCCTCACGACGCGGATCGGTGCCGCCCTGCAACACGCGCGACTGGCCGGACGTCACGCGCATCACGGTGTTGACGCCACTCGCCTGCGCCGACGTCGACACTTTGTGCCCGAGCGCGAGCAGCCCCGTGATGAGCGGATCGTTCGCGCCGTTGTTCGCCGTGTTGACGTTCGGATGCTCGCCGCCGATCGTGGTCGTCGGGCTGTTGCTCGCGCCGAAATCGACCAGCCCGGCGGACTGCTGCGCATCGAGGCCCCAGTCGAGCGCGCCGACGAGCGTCTTGACCACGTACTGCGGGATCGTGCCGCCGCCCGGCGACCCGGTCGCCATCACGAAATCGCCGCGCGATCCGTCCGCGGCCTGCGCGAACACGATCGTCGGCGCCATCGAGCTGCGCGGCCGCTTGCCCGGCTGAAGGCGGTTGGCCACCGGATTGCCCGCGACGTCTACCGGGTTCGCGGAAAAGTCGGTCAACTGGTTGTTCAGCAGGAAACCGTTGGTCATGTGAAACGAGCCCATGCTCGACTCGACCGTCGTCGTCGCGCTCAGCACGTTGCCGTCGCCGTCGACGATCGTGAACTGGTTCGTGCCGTGCTCGATCAGCGTCGTATCGACGCCGAGCGGCGCCGCGGCGAGATTGCCGGGTTGCGCCGTGCCCATGCTCCGGGTCGGGTCGATCAACGCTGCACGCGACTTCAGGTAGGGCTTGTTCAGCAGCGTGTTCCACGTGCCGCCCGGCAGCGGCACGAAATCCGTGTCGGCCACGTACTTGTCTCGGTCGGCATACGCAAGCCGTTCTGCCTCGGTCACGAGGTGCACGCCCGCGACGGTCGGCTTGCCGCCTTCGAGATCGATCGCCGTCGGCTTCAGCGACTTCAGGTCGTAGTTCTCGAGCATGCCGAGCGCCGACGCGACCGCGATGCCGCCCGACGACGGCGGCGGCATTCCGCAGACCCAGTAGCTGCGATAGGTCGTGCATACGGGTTCGCGGCGCTTCGCCTGATACGCGGCCAGATCCGCGACGCTCGTCTTGCCCGGAGTGAGCGTCGACCCGTCCGCACCCTTCGTCGCCGCGATCTTCGCGACGATGTCCTGCGCGATCTGCCCGGTGTACAGCGCGTTCGCGCCGGACTGCGCCATCAGCGTCAGCGTGCGCGCGTAAGCGGGATTCTTCAGTACGGTGCCGAGGGTCTTCGGCGAACCGTCGGCGTTCAGGAAATACGCGGCGGCCTCGGGGTCGCGCTTCAGGTTCGCGGCGTTCGCCGCGATCGCGTCGGCAAGCCGGCCGCCGATCGGGAAGCCGTTGGTCGCGAGCGTGATCGCATCGCCGAACAGGTTCCGCCACGGCAGCCGGCCGTGGTCCTGCTGCAGCGCCTCGATGAGCCTCGGCACGCCGATCGTGCCGATCGAGCGGCCGCTCGCGCGGGCGCTCGGCAGCGGCGCGGACCGGTCGGTCGCGTCGTCGACGTAGCGCAGGTAGTTCTCCGTCGCGGCGGCCGGCGCGGTTTCCCGACCGTCGTATGCCTGCAGCGTCTTGCCGTGCGCGTCGTAGTAGAGCAGCACGCCGCCCGACCCGAGGCCCGTCGCTTCGGGCACCGTGAGGCCGAGCACGGCCTGCACGGCAACCGCCGCGTCGGCCGCGGTGCCGCCCTGCTTCAGCACCGCGCAGCCGGCCGCGCTCGCGTGCGCGTTCGACGTGGCCACCAGATAGGTCTTCGCATAAACGGGCTTCATCCCGGTGCGATAGCCGGACGACGCCTCCGGCAGCGACGGATCGCCCGGCTGGTTCGAACCCACCACCACCGTCGCGCCGCTGTTGTCGACCGCGAGGCAGCTCGCATCGGTGGAAGGTGTCGTCGCGCGGGCCGCTTCGTTCTCGACGTCGCCGCCGCATGCGGTCAGCAAGGCGGCCGCGAGCAGCGCGGGCGCATACGGAAAAATCGCTGTCGTGTTCATTGTCTGTCGGTGTTCTTGTAGGTCGTTGCGATGAACGTCACGCCGCCCGCGCCCCCTCGGTGCGCCGGCAGCGCGTCCGATAGTCCCATGAACGAATTTTTTTTCGCAATAAGGAAAAGACGCGATGCGAACGGACGTTGCGTGCGCAACGTCATCGCGCGCGCACGGCCGGTGTCGTCGCTGCGTTACCGCACGGCCCGACGTCGCTTGCCGGCTGCCCGGCCGTCGCGCGCAAAACCGCTCTCCATCGCGTCGATCGCCTCGGAGAAGAACTCCAGAAACATCGTCATCGCGACGGTCGCGCTCATGTCCGCCCGCTGGTAGATGCAGCTGAACGAGCGCGCGCCCGCATCGGCGAGCGGCGTCCACGCGAGTCGGCCGGCGGCCACGTCGTCCGCGACGTTCTCCGCGATCAGGAAGCCGATGCCCGCGCCTTCGGCCGCGAGTCGCCGCACCATCGGCACGGAGCCAGTCTCGACCAGCGGCCGCACGCTGCGCGGCTGCCGCGCGTCGATCTGGTCGAACATCGCGCGCAGCTCCGTATCGGGGGTCATCAGGATCAGCGGGTGCGCGAAGCAATCGCGCATCCGCACCTTGCCGCCGCATGCCGCGAGCGGATGGCCGGGCGCCGTGACGACGCCCAGCGGCTGTGCGAACGCACGCACCTCGACGACGCCGGACGACGTGCGGCGGCGCAGCGCATAGCCGATATCGGCTTCGCCCGTCTCGACCCAGCGCACGATGCTCTCGCCGTTGCCCGAGCGCACGCTGTACGTGACGCCCGGATAGCGCTGCATCGCCGCGAGGATCGCGTCGGGCACGAGCCTTTCCGCCGTCGACGCGGGCACCGCCAGGTTCACGTGCCCGCGCCGCAGGGCGCGCAGATCCTCGACCTGCGTCAGCGCGTTGTCGAAGTCGCGCTGGCCGCGCCGCACGGCCGCGATCACGATCTCGCCGGCGAGCGTCAGCTGCATGCCGCGCGGCAGCCGGTCGAACAGCGGCACGCCGACCTGCTCCTCGAGATTGCGGATCTGCTGGTGCACGGCCGCGGCCGTCAGGTGCAGCGCTTCGGCCGCCTTGCGAATCGAGCCGCGCCTCGCGACTTCGTCGAAACAGCGGAATGTCTGCGATATCGAACGCATGAGGGTTCCGTTAGATTTTTCCGAACAGGCCGTCAAGAATAATCCGGTTTTGCTGACTCGCCGAATCGACTAGATTCCGCTGCATTCCCGTGTCCGATTCGAATGGAGACCGCAGTGACGACCGTCGACCAGATCACCCAGCGCCGCCGCGGCGTCGGCCTCATCGCCCACGATCCCGCGCTGTCCGCGGGCGGCTATACGCTCATCGCGCCGCAGACGGCGGGCGGCAACGTCTATCTCGTCGACATCGACGGCGAAGTCGCCCATCACTGGAAAATGCCGGTGCGCCCCGGCCGCCATGCCGTCATCCTCGCGAACGGCAACCTCGGCTACAACGGCAACCACCCCCGCTCCGAATCGCGCTACGCGCCGTGGTCGATGTGGCACGGCGGCGAATTCCGCGAAGTCACGCCGCAAGGCGAAACCGTGTGGCGCTACGAGGATCCCGCCCACCATCACGACGCGCAGTGGCTGCCGAACGGCAACCTGCTTTACGCCGCATGCGAGCCGGTCGATCCCGCGTTCGCGCGGCGCGTGCCGGGCGGCACGCCGCACGGCGACGACGAGGTGATGTACGCGGACGTGATCCGCGAGGTGAACCGGGCCGGGCAGATCGTCTGGGAATGGCATGCGCGCGAGCATCTGCGGCCCGAGGATTTTCCGATTGCCGCCGGCTTCGGCCGCTACCACTGGCCGCTCGTCAACGGTCTCGCCGTCGACGCGGACGGCCGCGTGCTGATGAGCCTGCGAACGACGTCCGGCATCATCCGCGTGAACCGCGAAACCGGCCGCGTCGACCTGCATATCGGGCCCGACGTCGTGTCGCACCAGCATGCGCCGGTGCCGCTCGCGAACGGCAACATCCTCGCTTTCGACAACGGCAATTTCCGCCACGGCGCGCATGTCGCGTTCTCGCGCGTCGTGGAAATCGACCCGGCGACGCAACGCATCGTGTGGTCGTATTCGGACGACGTAGTGAACCTGTTCTACACGCCGTTCATGGGCAACGCGCAGCGCTTGCCGAACGGCAACACGCACGTCACGGAATCCTCGACGGGCCGGCTGTTCGAGGTGACGCCCGCCGGCCAGGTCGTCTGGGAATACGTGATCCCGTGGTTTGCCGAATACCCGGACGAAGCGGCACGCAAGACCGGCCCCGGACAGTTGAACAGCGTGTTCCAGACGTTCCGCTACAGCGCCGCGCAGCTTCCCTGGCTGCGGACCTGACATTCCGTTCGCCGCCCGTTTCCGGCCCACGCCGTCGTTCGCTACCGAGAGGCCTGCCGTGTCGCACGATCCGATTTCACCGCCCGTCGATACGCGGCTGCCCGCGTGGCAACTCGTGCTGTTCGGGCTGCAGCACGTGCTGTCGATGGCCGCGTCCCCGATCACGGCCGTCTTCCTGATCGAAAAAGTCCTCGCGCTACCGGCGGACCTGACGGTCCAGCTGATCGGCGCAACGTTCTTCGCCTGCGGCATCGGCACGCTGCTGCAATCGCTCGGCGCCGGCCCGATCTGCGCCCGCATGCCGTTCGTGATGGTGCCCGGCGGCGCACCGACCATGCTGTTCGCGGGCATCGCCGCGCAATCGGGCCTGCCCGTCGCGACCGGCGCCGCACTGCTTGCCAGCGCGTTCTACTGGGTGCTGCTGCCCGTCTTCACGCGCTGCCTGCGGCTCTTTCCGCGCGTCGTCGTGGGCGCGATGCTGTTGCTGGTGTCGGTCAACCTGCTCCGGATCTACGCGACGATCGTCGTCGGCCAGCCCGGCTCGGCCGACTTCGCGCAACCGCGCGCGCTCGGTCTCGCGCTGGCGACGATCGTCGCCACCGTCGCCGTGGCCGGCGCATTTCGCGGCATGCTCGGGCGCCTTGCGGTGCTGATCGGCCTGACGGCCGGTGCGACGCTCGGCTGGGCGCTCGGCGCAATGCCGGCGTTCGACGACGTGTGGCGCGGCCCGCTGCTCACGCATCCGGTGTGGCTGCCGTTCGGCATGCCGCGCTTCGATGTGCTGGCCGCCCTGCCGCTCCTGATCTTCACGGCGATCTCGATGGCCGAGGCCACCGCGCAGACCGTCGCCGTCGGCGAAACGTGCGGCAAGGCAATCTCGCTGCCGCGCGACGTGCCGAAGACGATCCGCGGCGATGCGATCGCATCGCTGGTCGGCGCACTGTTCGGCACGCCGTTGATCGTGACCAGCGCCGAGAATATCGGCGTCGTGCAGACGACCGGCGTGCGCTCTCGCTACGTGACGGCCGCCGCCGGCGCGATCCTGATCGTCATCGCGCTGTGCGCGCCGCTCGCTCGGCTCGCGTATGCGATTCCGGCCCCCGTGGTCGGCGGCACCGCACTGGTCGTGTTCGCGATGATCGGCGTGATGGGCATCCGGTTGCTCGCCGGCACCGATCTGCACGCGCGGGCCAACCAGTACACGCTCGCGGCCGCGCTCGTCGTCGGCCTCGCGCCGATCCTGGTGCCGAACCTGTACCGTCATTTCGGCGCGCCGGTGCAGATCGTACTCGGCAACGGCATGGCAGCCGGTACGCTCGCGGCTATCGCGACCCAACTGACGTTCGCCGCCCTCGAACGGTTGAGGGCGCGCGAGGGCACGGCGGCAACCGCTGCGCCCTCGCCTTCGCGCGACGCGTAACGGCGACGGCAGGAAACGGGGTGCGCTACCGCGCGTCGAGCCCGGTCGCACCCACCGATCCGACACTCGGCTTCCGCACCGAGCTTGTCGGGTCGATATCGGTCGACGATGCCTCGTTCGAAATATGGATGCCGAAACGATGAAACGATATTGCCCCGTTGCTTCGTCGCGCTGCCGCTCTCGCGCGTTTGCCCGACGATGCGCAGCGTGCCGCGCAGACGGCACGCGTACCGCGCACCGACGTGCCCGTTGCATCGGGGCCGGCCGGCCCGCCGGCCATCGGAACGATTGCCGGCGTCACCGCGTTCCGGCTATAAATCGTGCATGGACACGAATCGCTGGATTATCGACCCGCTCGGCACCTTCCGCACCTGGCAGGAAACGGCCGCGACCGGCGCCGGCCGCCGGCCGTTCGCGCCGCGATCGGTCGTGCAGCACGTCGCGATGTTCGAACGATTCCTGCGTCATCTGAGCGCACACCGCGTGTCGCTGGCCACGTTCGGGCCCGACCACGTTGCGGCCTTTCTGGCGGAGCTCGACCGCACGTGCGCACCCGGCACATCGACCCGCATGCGGTACGCGAAACTGATCGACCGGCTGGGCCGGCATCTGGTCGAAGCCGGCGTGCGCACGATGCATCCGGCCGGCCGAACCACGCGCGATCTCGCATGGCCGGACAGCGAGCCCGAGCCGTGCTTCCTGCCACCCGACGCGGACGCGGCGCTGCAGCGCCACGTACAGCCTCGCCCGGGCGACACGCCGGCCGACTGCCGCAATCGCGCCATCGTCGCTCTGCTGCTGGCGAGCGGCATCACGTCGGCCGAGATTCGCGCGACGACGCATGACGCGACGGATCTCGACGCGCAGCCGCCTGCGCTGTCCGTGCCGCGCGATCGCGCGCGGCCGGCGCGCCGGATCGCGCTCGCGGAATTCGCGCTGGCGCCGCTCGCCGCATGGTGCGCGCGCACGCCGGAAGCAGCGCCAGCGGCACGGCTGTTTCCCGCGCCGCGCAGCGGTGGCGCGATGAACGACATGTTCCTGGTGCTCGTGGTGCGCGACGCACTGACCGCGATCGGCTTCCACGCGGCGGACATGAGCCCGCGCGTGCTGCGCAACACGTATGCGCGCCGCCAGTTGCTCGCCGGTCATGCGCATGCCGATGTCAGCGCGATGCTCGGCCTCGTCAGCGCGCGAACCGTCACGCGCCTCCGGCAGACGCTGCCGCTCGACGCGGCGGCCGATCGCGCCGCGCATGAACGCTGATCCCGCGCCCGTTGCGGGCCCGAGGCTGTCCCGTTCGCTATTCGCCCGGCGTCGACCGGATCAGCCGCAGAATCCGGGTGTCGTACGGCGACTGCATGACTTCCGCGATACGCACCTCGGACGCAGCCGGATGCAGCGGATTCAGCAGGAAGTTGTGCGCGTGGGGCACGACGACGCTCGGGACGCGCAGCAGCGCGCTCGGCTGCTTATGCAGCCACTCGGTGCCGGCGCTGCGGGTCCAGTCGACCTGGGTTCGCCAGTCGTCGGGCGCGTCGCCCTCCGCGATTTCGGCGATATCCACCGATTCGGACGCCTCGATGCGAAGCAGCTGATACCCGCTCGGCAATTGCGCGACCGTGGCGATTTCGAAATGGACGAGCGTCTCGAGCAGCGCGAGCGCCGGATGCTCGGCGAGATACACGACGGGCTGCCCGGCGTAATGCCAGCGCCCGCCGGCGCGCAACCCGCCGATGCCTTTCAGGTCGGCGTAATTGCTGATTCGCCACAGCGTCGTCAAGCGAAGTACCCCTCGTCGATCTGCGTGAGGACTTCCTCGACGAGTCGCGCGCCGTGCTCGGTGCTCGCCATGTCGAGAGACGTGCGGCCGCCGAAGCGCTGGAGCCCGTTGCGCAGCCACGCCATCGCCTTGTCCTGGTCGCCGAACGTGGCTGTAGCCTGCGCGACGATGCGCGCGAGGCGGATCGCCTTGTCGGATTCCTCCGGCGACAGGCGTTCGTGCGCCTGGCGGCGGTGGCTCAGCGTGCGGCGCGGAATGATGAAGGCCAGCTCGTCCGATTTCAACCCGCGCTCCGACAGCCGGTCGATCACCGAGACGTCGACGCGCGCACTCGCCAGCTCGGCAAGATCGGCCCCCGATCGGACGCGGATCGCCAGCAGCTGTTCGAGAATCGTGAATTCGGCCTGACGCGGATGCGCGACGCCTGACGGATGGAAAGCGATGGTGCTCATGACCTCTCCCGGCAATTTGCCCAATCATTATAGGCGTTTTGCCGAAAATGTGCGGGAAAGGCCGGAAGCGTGCCTTTGGCACGCTCGCCAGGCTAGTTGCAAAGTTGGCCGCGAATCGAAGATTCGCCTCGGTGAGGGGATACAGTTATTCAGTATATAAAGTCCCGAGCTATATCTTCCGATTGTCACGTAACAACTTTTTACCGCCCCCATTCCCGCTCGTGCCCGTCCACCACGCCCTTCACCCGAACGAGGCGGAGAGGCTGACGCGGCTACGGCCAGGAAAGACGATCGTCGGGCATAACCGTCCGTCGCGCCCGGCGAACTGCCACCCCTCAAGCCGGACGCCATCCCGATATCGTGCATTTCTCTTCCCGACTCACGAGCACCCGGTATCAGCCGGCCCACGCGGACGAGCGGATCACGCTGCAGAAATTGCCGGCGCGGAAATTCGGATCCTTGTCCGCGAGCACGTCAGCCTTCACGTTGCCGAACGTCGTGTCCGGCTTGTGCCTGATCCCGTCGTAGAACGCCTGAATGATGTCTTCCTTGAAGCGCGGCGTACGCGGATGCGCGCGGACGATGGCCTCGCGTTCGACGTCGCTGTATTCCGGATACGTCAGGCCCAGCACATCCATCTCGACGCCCGCGGTAACGAGCGCGATCAGCGGATGCATGTGCTGCGGGATGCCGGGCGTGGTATGCAGCGCGATCGACGTCCACACGACGTCGATGTCCTGCTGCGAGATGCCCTTGCCCTTCAGGAAATCGCGGGCGGCATTCGCGCCGTCCACTTCGAAGCGCTCGCACGCGCTGCTGTGCCGGTGCGTGAGCCCCATGTCGTGAAACATGCAGCCGCAGTAAAGCAACTCGGGATCGTACTCGAGCCCGCGCCGCCGGCCCGCGAGCGCCGCGAAATAGAAGACCCGGCTGGAATGATGGAACAGCAACGGTGACGCGGTATCGCGAACGAGTTCGGTGATCTCGCGCGTCAGTTGGCTATCGGGAATGGTGATGCCTGCAACGTCCTCTGTCATGATCGACCTCCATTGGAAACACTCCGATTTTCCGGCGTCCGGGGGCTGTCTTTAATGGACGTGTTACGTCGAATCCTGCCATTTTGCGTGACGGACGGACACGGCGTCCGCGCGGCCGGATGAACGCCGGGAACAGGCTCCGCCACGCGCCCCACGCACTGCCGGCGCCTCTATACTGCTACGCGTCACGTTCGACACAGCACGCAACCGATCATGCCGAAGGTCGTGGGAATTTTCGCCGTTCCGGGCGTCCAACTGCTCGATGTCTCCGCCCCGCTCGATGTCTTCGCCCAGGCGAACGCCGAGTGCGGGAAGCCGTTCTATACGTTGCGGGTCATCGCGAGCGAGCCCGGTCCGATCCGCAGTTCGTCCGGGACCCGGTTGCTGCCCGACTGGATCGTTCCCGACATTCCCGAGCGTATCGACACGCTGCTGGTCGCAGGCGCGCCGAGCGCCGGCCGGATCGCCCTGCGCACCGACGTCCTCGCCTGGTTGCGATCGGCGGCGGTGCAAAGCAGGCGTTACGGCTCGATCTGTACCGGCGCGTTCATCCTCGCGGCCACCGGCCTGCTGAAAGGACGTCGCCTGACCACGCACTGGGCCGCCGCGGACGCACTTGCCGAAGCCTATCCGTCGCTCGCCGTCGACGCGGACGCGCTGTACGTGCGCGACGGCAAACTGCGCACCGGCGCCGGCGTCACGGCCGGGCTCGATCTCGCGCTCGCGCTGGTCGACGAGGATCTGGGCCGCGAGATCGCACGGCGCGTCGCGGCGCAACTGGTCATGTACTTCAAGCGCCCGGGCGGGCAACTCCAGTTCAGCCGCAAGGGCGAAGCGCGCCCCGCAGGACGTTCGGTGCTGCAGGAGGTGCAGCGCTGGATCGCGGCGAACCCCGAACTCGACCATTCCGTCGCGACGATGGCAAAGCATGCGGGCATGAGCCCGCGCCACTTCGCACGGCTGTTCCGCGCGGAAGTCGGTACGACGCCGGCCGCATGGGTCGAGGCAGCCCGCATTTCGGCAGCCCGACACCTGCTCGAGAGCGGCCGTCACTCGCCGAAGCAGGTGGCCGCGCAATGCGGCTTCGCGAATGTCGATACGCTCAGGCGGTCGTTCACGCGACACGTCGGCGTCACGCCGGCCGAATACAGGAAGCAGCAGGCGCTTCCGGCCGAGTGACGCAACCGTGCCCGCACGGTACGACAACGGCACCGCCCAAATGCTTCGGAATCCGATTCATCATGTCGACACGACGTCGCCGGCCGATCGCCGCTATTCCGTTCTCGCAGACCGGGCCGGCATTCCCGTCAAGCACAAGCCGGCAGGGCAGCCCGCCAACCGATCGATGCCGAACCATCAGACAAAACACACTCCGATGCGCGATCGTTTACCCAGTTGCAATAATTATTCGCTGGAACGCGTATTTCCCACCGGTAACGTGATCGCTACGATGCAATCAACCCGCTGAACGCAACATGCGAAGCGCGAAATCAACGAAACCGGAGGTCATCATGAAGTCGTTCATCTACGCCGTCGTCGCCGCAACCGCCCTGTCCGCCTCGTATGGCGCCTTCGCGCAATCGAACCCGTCGGATCAGCTGACGCGTGCCCAGGTCCGCGCGGAACTCGTCCAGCTCGAACAGGCCGGCTACAAGCCCGAAGTCTCCGATCAGTATTACCCGCGCGCGCTGCAGACCGCACAGGCCCGCGTGACGAACGCCGATGAAGCCGGCTACGGTGCGCAAGCCGCCGCCGGCGTGCGCGCCGGCCGCGCGATCGCGGTCAGGCAGGAAGGCCGCGACTCCGTGTATTTCGGCCAGTAAGCCGGTCACGCGCCGCGTATTCCTCGGCGCGCGGCACCCCCGAAACACCCCGCTCCCGTTCATCGGGGCGGGGTGTTTGATCGTTGGCGGTCCGCTCGTCGGGAACCGATGCCGCCTCGATCGACACGATCCTGCCGATCGCGTGCCGGCGGCACGCCGTTCGCGCAGGCAGCCGGGGTTTGCGCATAGAATGGCCGCGTGGTCGGCGCCGGCCGAAACGAACGCGAGCGGCACCACGACGCCCGGCATGCCCGATCGTCGTCGCACCCGCCGGCCGGCCCGATGCCGCACTCAGCGCATTTTTCGAAAAGGAGCGGTTTCATGTCTCAAACATCCGGTTCCATGATCACGTTCAGCCGCCCGGACGGCCAGGAACTCCAGGGCTACCTCGCCAGGCCGGCCCGGACCGAAGGCGCGCCCGCGGTCGTCGTCATCCAGGAATGGTGGGGGCTGAACGACCAGATCCGCGGCGTCGCGGATCGCCTCGCACGCTGCGGCTACTTCGCGCTCGTGCCCGACCTGTATCGCGGCAAATCGACGGTCGAGGAGGAAGAAGCGCACCATCTGATGACCGGACTCGATTTCGGCGACGCGGCCTCGCAGGACATCCCGGGCGCGGTGACGTATCTGAAGACGCTGGCATCGCGAGTCGCGGTGACGGGTTACTGCATGGGCGGCGCCCTCACGCTGCTGTCGCTGCAGTTCGCCGATGCGGACGCGGGCGTCACGTGGTACGGCATGCCGCCGCTCGACTACCTCGATCCGGCAAAGCTCAAGGTGCCGCTGATGGGCCACTGGGCCACGCAGGACGTCTTCTTTGCGATCGACCAGGTCGATGCGCTGGAGAAAAAGCTGACCGATGCGAAGGTCGACGTCGAGTTCCATCGCTATCTCGCCCATCACGCGTTCGCGAACGAAACGGCCGTCGGCCCCGGCCGCATCGCCGGTACGCAGTTCGATCCGGTGTGGTCGCAAAACGCATGGGATCGCACGCTCACGTTCTTCGGTCGCACGCTGTGGGACAAGCAGCGGTAACGTGACACCTCCGTCACCCATCGCCGGCCACCAGGCCCGCGATGGGTGACGACGCAAAAAGAAACGCCACGGACTCGGTCGTCCGTGGCGTTTTCGTTTCCGCGTACAGACAGAAGCGGTTTCCCGCCCCTGCCCCGCGTCAGGCTCAGCCGTTCGCCGCTGCTGCCGACGCAGCGGCCGGAGCGGCCGCCTTGTCGTAGTCGACCGGCGCATCCGGCGCGCGCGGCTCCTCGCCGGCGCGTGCGATCCACCCGCCGCCCAGCGCGCGATACAGATCGACCAGATTGGTCCAGCGAGCCAGACGCGCGCTGATCAGCGACTGCTGCGCCGAGTACAGATCCGTCTGCGCGGTCAGCACCGACAGGTAGCTGTCCACGCCATTCCGGTAACGAAGATCCGACAGGTCGAAGCGGCGCTGCTGCGCGTGCTCGTTGCGCTCCAGCGCCGCGATCTGCTGGTCGTACGTGCCGCGCGCGGCCAGGCCGTCCGACACCTCACGGAACGCCGACTGGATCGCCTTCTCGTAGTTCGCGATCTCGATGCGCTTCTGCACGTGTGCAAGATCGAGGTTCGCGATGTTCGAGCCGCCCTCGAAGATCGGCAGCGCGATGTTCGGCGCGAACGACCACGCCGCCGTGCCGGCCTTGAACAGGCCGCCCAGCGTCG
>NZ_JPGM01000090.1:0-31893 GCF_000731655.1 Burkholderia sp. MSh2
GCTTCGGCCACATCCATACCGCCGAACTTGTTTCGCCACCGGTAGAACGTCTGCTCCGTGATGTTGTGCCGCCTGCACAGATCTTTCACCGGCTCTTCGCGGCTCCCGACTTCCCGCAGAATGCGGATGATCTGTTCGTCGGTGTGTCGCTTCTTCGTCGAGTTCTCCTTGCCTTTAGGATAAGGGAACTCACTCGCCATTTGGCTACACGATCCGCCGCGGGTCAGTGTGTTTCGCTGTTCATCGTGATCGATCCAGATGGGTAGTGTTTGAGTGTGGCAGCGCTTACTCGTTTCCTCCTGAGCGGGAGAAACGCTGCCGATCGGGTTATGCCGGTAAGCTAAAAGAAAACTTAACAATGGTTGACCTACAAGCCGGGCGGTTGGCGCTACATTAAGCGCGTTCACGCGCGAGGGAGTGCATCGAGCAGTGCTCTTTAAGTGACTTCGAGGTGTGGGCTGAAAACCCGCGTCTTGGGCAAAAACCGGGATAACTAACTACATCCAGGAGGAGGTCGCTGGCGAAGCCGCGCCGCGTCTAGGGTTGCGGGGTGTTGTGAACGCGGGTCGTGTCGGATGCTGGATACGGGGTTGTCTGCCTACGTCAACTGCACGGGGCCAGGTTCGTCGGTAGTGCTCGCACAGCCACAATGGATGCTCGAGTTGCACATTGGTGCTGCATTGTTCGGTTCGTTACTGTTTGCGCTGTTTGTACTGGGTACTCCGACAGCCCTGAAAGGTCCGGTGTCGGAAGCCAGTTACGCGATTGGCATAGTGCCGCGTATCGGTGCGGTTCGATTTCTCATATCCGCTGATGGTGCTTTCTTTTCGACGCCGCGGATTGTTCAGCTCCTCGGTGTGATTGTTTGTTTGATGATTCAGTTCGTGTCGGTGGCACGACTGGTGCCACGAACGGCCCGCAGCCAGATGAAGGCAAGCCCGGCAAGCTGTTGCGTGGGCGCTTGACGGCGTAGAGGTTATTTACGATTAGAGAGGACAGGTTTTCGTCCTCGTCGGTTAGTTGTATCCGGTGTTTGAGAAACGTCAAATATTATAAATTCGTAATCCTAATTGTGTGGTCAGACAATATGAAAATAAAACGACTCACTCACTGTTTGCTCATTGCGTGGATGAGTTGCGCGGGGATAAGCCATGCCGCAGGTATCGTTGTCGACGGTGGAACGGCGACGACTGTTTCGGCCGGGGCAAATGGTCGTCAAACGGTCAACATCGCGCCCGCTTTCGGTGGCGTCTCGAACAACACCTACTCGTCGTTCAACGTATCGAAAGCCGGCGCTGACCTGAACAACGCCGGCGTGAACGCGAGCACGATCGTCAATCAGGTCACGAGCACGAACCCGTCGCTGATCCAGGGCGCGATCAACGTGCTGGGTCCCCGTGCGAACGTGATCCTGGCCAATCCGAACGGCATCACGGTCGACGGTGGAAGCTTCGTGAACGCAGGCCACGTCGTGCTGTCGACCGGCCAGGTCAGCTTTGACGACCTCACGCTCGCGCCCGGCGTGACCCAGCGCAACGTCGTACTGAATACGAACCAGGGTGCGATCACGATCGGCCCGGGTGGACTGTCCGGCGACATCGTCAATCTTGATCTGATCGCCAGGCAACTGAACATCAACGGTCCGGTCACGAACAGCTTCACGAGTTCGACAAGTGGCATCCGCGCGATCGTCGGCAGTGGCACCGCCACCTATGACACGGGCTTCTCGCCCTCGGACAACGGTCACGACTGGCTGATCGGCGCGACATCGTCCGGCGCGAGCAACAAGGGCATAGCGGTCGATATCACGGCGGCCGGCGGACTCACCGCGGGCCGTGTGCAGCTCGTCGTCACCGACCAGGGCGCGGGCGTGCATAGCCTCGGCAAACTCTATGCGAGCGCAGGCGACGTCGTCGTGTCGAGTTTGGGGGATATCTCGGTGGCGGACGGCTCGATCACGGCCGCGCACGACGTGCAACTGTCGACCACCGGCGCGGTCGCGCTGCAAGGCGCGCAGGTGACCGCGGCGAACGATGTGTCGATTGCGGCGAACGGCATCGTGCTGACGGATGATGCAACCGGCCCGTCTACCATTTCAGCTCAGGCGGGGGCGGTGAACCTGACCAGCACGGCGGACATTTCGAATACCGGCAGCGTGATCCAGGCCGGCGAGACGCCGCAAAGCGGCCCGACGACCGGCGGCAACGTGACGCTCACGGCCGCCGGAAACATCGCAAACGATTCCAGTGCTTCGAACCTCGGCATCGTGTTTGCCGCGAACGGCGCCGTGTCGCTGAGCGCGCAGGGCAACATCACCAACGACAACGCGCGCATCCTGTCGAACCAGGGCGTCACGTTGACCGCGCAGGGCGATGTGTCGAACCAGATCGACCACTCCGGCGGCGTCAACGGCGGCCAGCCGGCCGCGTATTCGGACACCGGCGGCAGCTTCCTGTTCTTCACGCACTCGACGAGCGGCGTGAACGTCGACTACGGCACGGTGAATCGCCCCGATCAGCTCGCGTATATCGCCTCGACAGCGGGACCGGTGTCGATCACGGGCCGCAACGTGTCGAACACGGGCGGCATCATCCAGACCAATACCGGCGACATCACGATCGCCGCACAGACCGCGTTCACGAATGCAGCGGTGTTTTCGGGGCAGGCGAGCTACGTGCAAAGCTGCTGGATCTTCTGTCACGCGAGCGCTTCGAGCACGGTCACGCCTTACGGCGGCACGATCCAGTCGGGCGGCAACATCGCGATTCAGGCCGGCACGACGGCGAGCGACATCGGCGGCACGGTCTATGCAACCGGCAACCTGAGCGTCGCCGCACCGATCACCTATGCGACCGGCGTGACCGGCTATTCGGCGATCAACCAGGATCACGGCTTCAAGGCTTTCTTCGGCAGCACGTGGGCGGAGCTGATCGCGTTCGACGTCGGCGGCGGTTTTACCGCAGACGGGCTGGTTCGCCTGACCGGCGACGCGGTGATCGACGGCGGTTATCTGTCGGGCGGCAACGGGGTGTCGGTTGCAGGGACGACCACCACGCTTCGCGCGCCGTCGCGCACGCCGGTGGAGATCGGCCAGCATCTGGGCCTGACGACCTACTGGTGGCGCTGAGCATGAAATGGTCCATCCTGAGCATCCTGCTGTTGGTCGTGTTCGCACTCGGATGCGTGCTCGTGTTCGTATGGGTGACGGCGCCGCCGCCATGCCTCAAGTCTGCCGGCGGGGCGCACTCGACGTCCCGGGCCCGTGAGGAGTGACGATGCGTATTTCACCCAAGATCTGGCTGTATGCGATCCCGGCGATCGCGATGTCGCATACGGCGGCATTTGCGCAGACCGCGCCGCTTCCGGCGGCTCGCCCGATCCAGGATCCGGCGCAGCAGCTGATCGACCAGCAGCGCGAGCAAGCCCGCCAGCGGCAGCTCCAGCAGCCGCCGGCGTCGATCACGATTGCGCCGACGTCGGAAACGACGCTGGATATCCCGCCCGGTACGCCGGTTGACGCAATCGTCGAATCCGGACCGACGTTTCCGGTCGGAACGATCGCGCTGCGCACACCGGACGGCCAGCCGTTCGTGCCGCCGGGCGGGGTGTCGCGAGCGTCGCTGGCGGAGACGATCGCGCCGTTCACCGGTCACGACCTCGGCTCGCACCGGATCAATGTGCTTCTCAAGCGCTTGACGGATGTGTTCGTTGGGGCGGGCTTCGTGACGACACGCGCATTGCTCGGTCCGCAAAGCCTGGCGACCGGTACGCTCACGGTCACGATCCAGCTTGGCCGGATCGCCGATTTCGTGGTCAACGGAAAGCCGGTTCAGCGGCTGAAGGCAGGGGAGGCGTCGGCCGGCGGCGGCTGGCTGACCGATGCCGGCTACGAGAACGCGTTTCCGGTGTCGCCCGGCGATCCGCTGCGACTGTCCGACATCGACCAGGGCGTGGCCCAGATCAACCGCTTGCGGCGCAATCAGGCGCAGGTGCAGATCCTGCCCGGCCAGGCGGCCGGCGATTCGATCGTCGAAATCGACAACAAGCCGGGCGATCGCACCTATGCGACGCTCGGTGTCGACAACTACGGCAGTTCGGCGACCGGCGTGACACGCTACCGCGCCGGCATTGAAGCGGACAACCTGGTCGGCCTGCAGGAGTCGTTGAGCCTGAACTACATCGACAGCCAGGACAGCAACGCGCTGGTGGGCTCGATCGCGGTGCCGTTCGGCCGCCATACGTTCAGCTACACGGTGTCGGACTCCGAGTACCAGCAGGTTGTCGGCACGACCGCGCTGCTTTACGGGCGCACGCTGTCGCACATCTTCGGGTGGAACTACACGGTGGACCGCACGCTCGCGGACGTCGTGAACCTCGACGCGACGCTGTCATGGCGACGCACCGACCGTGTCGTGAACGGCATCGACCTCGACCCGCAACGTCTTGCGGTGCTGCGCGCGGGCGTGAACTGGCTGCACAAATTCGCGCTGAACGACGCGGCCGGCAACGTGACGCTGGACGCCGGCGTGTCGCAGGGATTGCCGTGGCTCGAGGCGGATCACGATGCGGCCAATATCGATGAAACGGACGCGCATAGCCAGTTCACGAAACTCGACGCGACGGCGACCTACGCGCTGCCGCTGCCGAAACTCGGCGCGGCGCAGTTCGCTTATCGCGGTGCGCTGGGCGGGCAATGGACGAACGTGGCGCTCTACGGCTCGGAGCAGCTCTACCTGGGCGGGATGGATACGGTGAGGGGCTTCCGGTCCGGCGAGATTGCCGGCGACCGCGGCATCTATGCGCGCAACGAACTCGCGTGGGTGAACGTGCCGGCATGGCATGACGCGCGTGTCGAGCCGTACGTGTTTTTCGACGCGGGGAAGGCGAACCTGCTCGCGGAGCCGGGTTTCCCGACGCTGGCCGGGGCGGGTGCGGGACTGCGCACGCAATGGCAGTGGCATGGAAAACAGCTATCGGGCGAACTGTTGGCCGGGCGCCAGCTATGCCGGCCGGCATCGCTGGGCTCGAAGGCAACGCTGGTGCTAGGCACCGCGAACCTGGCGTTCTGAACGTCAACGCTCCTTGCATCGTCCCTCGATGATCCGGACAGGACGGATGGGGCAATGGGGCTCGTTCCGTCATCCATTTTTCATTCAGCAGGAAAACGAATCATGCAAAAGACTGCCACTCGAATCCTGATCGCCACGGCGATCGCATGGCAACTGACGACACCCGCGAACGCACAGACCGTTACCGCGCCGACGACCGCGCCGACCTCGACAGTCGCGACCGTCAACGGGACGCCGATCACAAATGCCGAAATCAATGCGGTGTTGCAGGTGTCGAAGCAGCCGGACAGTCCGCAGATCCGGCAGGCGATCAAGAATCAGCTGATTGCGCGGGTGTTGATCCAGCAGGCGGCCGAGAAGGCGAACTACGGGAGCAGGCCGGAGGTTCAGACGGCGATGCAGGCGGCGAAGGTCAATGCGGAGACGCAACTTTACCTGAAGGACAATGTGAAGCCGGCGTCGGTGGCGGATGCGGACGTCAAGGCGCGCTACGACGAAATCGTTGCTTCGCTCGGCCAGGATGAATACAGGCCGCGCCTGATCGTCGTCAAGGACCCTGCGACGGCCGCCACCGTGCTGAGCGAATTGAAGGCGGGTAAGCCGTTCGATGGTGTTGCACGCCAGTACAGCATTGCACCGAGCCGCGATGCCGGCGGCGAATTGCCGTGGGTGAGCTTCAGGACGCCGGCGACGGACGGCAAAACGTCGGGTTTGCCGGTGGCGATCGCGCAGGCGCTCGAGAAGCTGCCGGTGGGCGCAATCACGTCCGATTCCATTGCGGTCGACGGCGCGAGGGTCATCGTGAAACTCGACGCGAAGCGGCCGACGCAGGTGCCATCCTTCAACCAGGCGCAGGCGCCGATCCGCCAGCAGCTCGAGGCGCTCGCGCTGCAGAAGGCGAGTGCGCAGTTTGTCGGCGGGCTGTTGAAAAGCGCGACGATTCAACAGTAGGGAGCGGGGTCGCCATATCTCGCCTTCTACAAAATCCTGAGAGCACCGAAAAAAGACATGACGGCAAGTGAAAACGCAGTAGACGAAGACGCGGTGATTCAGGAGGGCGAGGTCGCGGGGTTCTGGCGCAGGACGGTGGCGTTTGGCATCGATTGCATCGTGCTTGGATTGATCGGACTGGCGCTGGCCGTTTTATTCTTCAATCCGTTGGCCGAAATCGGACAGTGGGGAAGATTGATCGGATTCCTTATCGGTCTGATTTATTTCGGCTTGATGGAAGGACATGCAGGACGAAGTCAGTCACTCGGAAAGCAGGCGTTGAGTATCAAGGTCGTCAGGCGGGGCGCAGACGGGATCGTGCCGCTGAGCGTGAAACAAGCGTGTCTGCGCTATGCAATAGTCGCCGTCCCGACCGTTCTCGGCGGTATCGGATTCGTCGACCTCCCGGCGATGAACTCGCCCGATGCAGTGTGGGTCGTACGGTTGAACGCGTTTGCCATATCGATGTGGGGCGCGTCGCTGATATACCTGCTTGCATTCAACCGGCCCAGCCGGCAATCGTTGCAGGATCTTGCCGTCTCGAGTCTCGTCGTCCGGGTTTCGGCGAAGCAGGCGCAAGTGGTGCCGGTTCGCAGACGGCACTGGGTCGTGCTGGGTGCGTTCGCCGGACTCATCTTGCTCGCGAGTCCGTTCGTGAATCGACTTCTTGCGTCGAAGCTGGCGGATCTGGACACGATCCAGCGTGCGACGTTGTCGGTGCCGTCGGTTCGGCAAAGCAGCGTCACGACGAGTGGCATCTGGCAACTCGGAGCGTCGGGCAAGGCCGCTCGCACCATCACGACGATTTCCGTTGTGAGCGGTTCCCCGATGCTGCAAGCGGAACAGGGTACGCATGCGGTCGCGCGGGCGGCTTTCGGCGCGTCGCCGATGCTTTCGAACCAGGACATCGTTACGATCGTTTCCGTCCGTGGCGTCGACCTCGGCATTGCCTCCTGGCGAACACAGTTTGTTGAAAGCTGGCCGGGACGCCAATGGCCATCGAAGATGGTGTCCCCATGAGGGTCTCGTCGGCCGGCTCGGGTCATTGCGGAGACGCACTCAGCGCGCCATCGTAGGACGCGGAGCGGCCACGAATGCCTGGATTGCCGGAGGACGCCTTCCGTCGGAAGGGTTTCGAGTCGGCTCGCCGTCGGCTCGCGCCCTTCGCCCGAATCCCTCGATTCCTCCTTCGAGGCCGCTATTTTGCACATCGCAAATTGGCATATCTTTTACGATCATTGGCATCGACGCCACTTTTTCGACTACCCGGCTTCATCCAGTATTCAAGGCAAAGGGGCGTCGGTTGATTGCCCGAGAAAGCGATTGCCTCGATATCGGAATACGCCATGACCACGAAGCGGCAAGTTGTGGGCGCAGGGATTCTGCTTGTCATGATCTATGCGCTGCAGTTTCTGACGGCTCGCGCGAGCCTCGAACGGCATATCACGCCCGCCGGCCTGACGATCCTCCGTTTTTACGCCGCGGGCGCCTTGTTCGTTCCTTACGTGTGCAGGGCCAGGACCCGAGCCGGTCTCGCGCAACTCGGGCTCGTCAAGATCGTCGCGCTGTCGTTGCTTGCCGGTTTCCCGTACCTGATGGTGATCAACACGGGCATCTCGCTGACCTCGGCGGGTTACGTCGCCACGGTGGGCCCGGGCTCGATCGTCCTTTTTTCATTCCTGCTGCCGGTTGTTTTACTGAAGGACCGTCCGAGCCACGCGTCGATGATCAGCACGGCCCTGATCACCGTGGGCATCCTTCTGTTCATCTACAACACGCTTCTGGCCAAGGAATTGTCGCCCGCCGGAACGGCGCTCTTCGTGCTCCAGGGGCTGATGTTTTCCCTGTACGGCATTCTGATCAGGAAGTGGCAGGTCAATCCGGTTCTCGGCACGGCGGTCGTCTCTCTCGCCTCGTGCCTGCCTGCATGCGTGGCGCATGCCACGACGCACACCGGCTTCGCCGATGCCACGATGAAGGAAATCATCTTCCAGGCCTTCGCCCAGGGGATCCTGTCGGGCGCCGCGGCGATATTCCTCTACACGTACATCGTTCGGACTGTCGGACCGCAAAAGGCGTCGCTGGTCATGCCCAGCGTGCCCATCATCACGACGGCGGCGGGATGTTTTCTGCTGCATGAGCCGGTGAGCCCGGTTCAGGTCGTCGGGTTGATCGCCATGGCCCTGGGCATGTCGATTCCGGGTCTGGCGGCAATACGCCGGAAATATCCGGTTTCCGTTATCGCTCCATGAAGATTATCGAAAATGTAGAAATATAAAGGAAACTTTATATGGATATCGATGTTCAGCCGATCGTTGACTGGAACGAACCGGGCAATAGCGAACTGACAGGTCGTGCATCCGATCAACTTTCAAAGGGTGGAATTCCATACTTCCGCATTCCCCGTTTTGCAACGACTGAAGAGTGCAAAGCATGGGTGGACAGTGCGGTCAAGCCAGGGTTCGGGCCTTACCGCGGGGTCGAACCGATCATCAACCGGATCGGCAATACGGTTTTCGAATACAACGGCATTTCGCGGCACGCGTATTTCGCGAAAAACGTCGCGCCGAGACGAATTCAGAAACGGATGTACGAGGCGTCGTGCGGGCCGCTGGAACGGTTCATCGCGTTGTTCGAGCAACGAGCGCGGCGGCATGTCGGCGTCGCGCGCATAGGGGATCAACTGGCGCGGAATCTCAACCTGCGCGTCTCTCACCGACAGCGGGCGGCCCCACAATTTCGAACGTCGGTGAAGTCCTTCCGACGACGAGATGAAAGAAGGGGCGCACAGCGGCGACGATCGCGCCGTCGTCGGTGCGGAAGGCGCCGTGTTCGCGCCGGCCGTCCGTGATGTTCCACCCTGTCGGGCCGATCGAAGGCGAGCGCTTGTCCTTTACTTCGGCCATCGGACGCCTTTCGGGCGGCAGCCTTGAGGCGTGGTCGCGATCGCCGTCGAGTCCGATCCCCTCGACGGGCGATGGTACGGCAACGCGAACCCTCACGGCGGCCGGATGAAGATCGTCCTGCCCGGAACGCCCGCAGGCGCGAAGGCCGCCGGGGTACGATATGTACCGATCGTTCGTGCCAAGGGGAGCCCGTATGAGCGTGGATCATGGGCGGAAAGCGGGGCCCAATGTCGTCTGTCTGATCTCGACCGAACTGCTGGCTTTCGAATTCGGTATTGCATACGAGGTGTTCGGCTTGCCACGGCCCGATTTCGGCGGCCGCTGGTACAGCTTCGCGTGCGCGGCCGTTCGCCCGGGCACGATTCATTCCAGCGGCGGGCTTCCCGTCTCCATCGATCAGGGCGTCGAAGCCCTGGAAGCGGCCGATCTGATCGTGATCCCGGGCTGGCCGGACGTTGCGGCGCCGATCGAGCGTTCCGTCATCGAGGCCGTGCAGCGGGCCCACCGTCGCGGCGCGCGCATCGCCTCGCTGTGCTCGGGTGTCGTCGTTCCGGCGGAAGCCGGGCTCCTGGACAACGGCAAGGCGACGACGCACTGGCGTTTCATCGACAGCATTGCCAAGCGCTTTCCACTGGTCGAATTCGATCCGGACGTTCTGTACGTCGACCGCGGAACGGTGCTGACCGCCGCAGGGAGTGCCGCCGGCATCGATCTGTGCATTCATATCGTCCGGCAGGATTTCGGCGTGGAGAAAGCCAATATCGTGGCGAGAGGACTCGTCATGCCGCCGCATCGCGAAGGCGGGCAGTCGCAGTTCATTCCCCAGCCGGTCCCCAGGGCGTATGAGGCAACGCGTATCGGCGGCATCCTGACGCACATCCGGCAGCACCTGGGGGAGAGCCATCCGGTCGAGACCCTGGCGCGACAGGCGGGGATGAGCCTGCGGACGTTCCAGCGGCGATTCGAGGCATTGACCGGACTTCCACCGAGTTCGTGGTTGATGCGCGAGCGCCTGAGGGTCGCCTGCGAACTGCTGGAGCACAAGGCGGAATACAGCCTGGAGGAGGTCGCGTCGCTCAGCGGTTTCGGCACGCTCCCGACCATGCGGCATCATTTTCGCAAGATGCTGCGGACCAGTCCGCGCAGCTACCGGATGATGTTTCAAGGCGCGTTGTCGCCGCATCAGCAGGCCGCCGAAGCGGCTGCGCAACGAAGCGGCGACGCGTCGCGGACGCGGGCCTGACGGACCCGGCGTCCGTTCGAACCGGGCCTGCGCGGGATCGGACGCCGCGCGCTGGTCGCTGACGGCCTGTTCCGGTACGGACGGGCCCGCTTGTTCTCCCGGAGACCGCTTGCGCCATCCGGATACAGCCGGCGAGTGGATGCCGTGCCGGCTCTCGGCTTCGTGCACGATCGGAATGACCAGATCGTCAGGTCAGTCGCCTCGCCGTCGAGTTTCGCCCGCCGCCGCGACCAACAAGATGTCGCCCACCAAACGGCGACAGGAAGCGTCGGCTCGGCGCGAATGACGGAAGCCCGGCCCGGAGCACCCGGTTCTCGCCGGTGCGCGATGACGGCATGCATTGAACAGTGAATAAATGAATGAATTCGGCGAATAAAACGACAATGGAAATTATGTGATTTTCGTAAATTATCGAACCGATTCTGACCATATCCGGATTGCGTCGGTTTTGTGACGCCGGGTCCGAAAATCGTGCAGATCGCCCGCTCTGGCCGCCGGCTGGCGGCTGCGGGAACGGCCCCGGTGCGTGCGCACCGGAGTCTATTCGATCCCTAATTAACCCGTGAAATCTTTCGAAATACCGCGTATGGCAATCGGAACTCGAGAACTGATTATTCCGGTTGCTGTGTATGATTTTATTTGGCAGGATTTTCATCAAGTTGCGCGGCCATAAAACAACAAAGCGGCCGACCATTCAATTAACGGAAATGACGCATTCCGGATGGGCGACGGTTTGACGGATAGATGACAAAAAAGTAACGAGGCGGCGAACAGGCGGCATTGTTCGCGATGGGTGAATCAATCGCTTGCCCGGCGACGTCGATGCATCGCGCCATCGATCCGGGCGAATCCGATACGGGGCCGGTCATGGCGACACTCAAGAACGATTCTTCCGGGGAAGCGTGCCTGCTCCGCGCGTATCACGTGTTCGGCCGCGACCCCGCGCGCTGCGACACCGTCATCCGGGACGCATCGGTGTCCCGCGTCCATGCCCATGTACGCTGGAGCGGCGGGCGGTGGGAACTTCACGATCACAGCAGCAACGGCACGTCGGTATCGGGCGCGCCGTTGCGCGACGGCGAGCACGCGGTGCTGAAACCCGGCGACGTGATCCGGTTCGGCCGGGCCGGTATCGCGCCGTGGCGCGTCGAGGCGCTCGACGATCCGGCCGACACGCTCTGGCCGATACGGGGCGCCGCGCCTCCGATCGTGCTCGCGCCGAGCCAGATCCTGCCCGCGCATGCCGCGCGGCCGGTCTCGATCGTCCGGTCGGCGGCTGGCGAATGGCTGTGCGACGACACGCTGCCGCCGCGCGCGCTCCATGACGGCGACGAAGTGTCGACCGGCGACGTCACGTGGCGCGTGGCGCTGGTGAGTGGCGGTTCGACGATGTCGCTCGCGGTGCCGGCGGATCCGGCCGCGCCGGCGCAACTGCTGGAATTCTTCGTCAGCCGTAACGAAGAGCACGTGCGCACGCTGCTGCACGTGCGCGGCGGGGTGGTCGACCTCGGCGAACGGGCCCATCACTACAGCCTCGTCACGCTCGCGCGCGCACGCTCGGCCGACATGCAGGCCGGCTACGACGCCGCGTCGCAAGGCTGGATCGATCTCGGCCGGCTGGCGCACATGCTCGGCATCGATACGTCGCACGTCAACGTGCAGATTCACCGCGCCCGGAGCCAGTTCGCGGCACTGCCGGGGCTCGACGCGAGCCAGCTCGTCGAGCGCCGGCGCGGCAGCGTCCGCTTCGGCGATTTTCCGTTCCGCATCGTGCGCGGGGAGCATCTCGAATGCCAGTCGGTGCCGGGGGGCGCCGAACTGCGTTTCGACGCGCATCGTCCGGCGTCGGGCCCGGTCGTCCATTTCTCGTGAGCGCGGGAGAATCGGCGGTATCGCCGGCGGCGTCCCGCGCGCCCGCCGTGCCCGGCGCGTCCGAATCGCGGCGGGCCGCCGCGCCTTTCGCGGAGCTTGCCGGCAAGTGGCATTACCGGCTCGGCCCGCTGCTCGGCGAAGGCGGCAACGGCGTGGTGTTTCGCGCGACCTGCGGCGAAACCGGGCAGGAGGTCGCGATCAAGCTGATGCGCGACGACACGGCGCGGACCGCGCCGGAACGCGCGCACCGGCGTGCGCGCTTTCGGCGCGAGACGCGCCTGTGCGAAGCGCTGCGGCATCCGAACATCGTGGCGCTGCTGGACCAGGGGCAAGCGCCGGACGGGCGGCTGTTCGCGGTATTCGAACTGGTGCAGGGCCGGACCGTGCGCGACTGGCTCGCGGCGGACGGGCCGCTGTCTGCCGTCGACACCGGGCGGCTGATGACGGAGGTGCTCGACGCGCTCGCGGCCGCGCATCGGCGCGGCATCGTGCATCGCGATCTGAAGCCGCAGAACATCGTGATCGCGATGGCCGACGACGGGCCGCACGCGAAGCTCCTCGATTTCGGCATCGGCGCGTTGCTGCCCGGCACGGAAGACATCGCGCGACAGACCGCGACGCTGGCGACGGAGGTGCTCGGCTCGCCGTCGTATTGCGCCCCCGAGCAATTGCGCAACGCGCCGCCGACGCCGCGCAGCGACCTGTATGCGTGGGGCCTGGTCGTGATCGAATGCCTGACGGGCGATGTGGTCATGCAGGGCGCAAGCGTGGCGGACATTCTCTATCAGCAGCTCAGCCCGGTGGATGTCGCGCTCCCGCCGTCGATCGCGTCGCATCCGCTCGGCTCGGTGCTGCGGCGCGCGCTGAACAAGAATCCGGAGCAGCGCGCCGCGTCGGCGGACGAACTCGCGGCGCAGTTCCGCACGCTCAACTTCGCGGCGCTCGTCGGCCAGTTCGATGCCAGCCGCGCAAGCCGGCGAACGCGCGCGCAGCCGTCCGCGCCGCGGGGCGACACGATCGCGGCGGCCGGCGAGTACCGGCAGGTCACCACGCTGTGCTGTTGCGTGACGATCGCCGGGGAGGGCAGGCAACGCCACGCCGGGACCGATCACGGCGATCTGCTCGACGGCTACGAGGAGCAGTGGCTGACGAAGTGCGCCGACATCGCCGTCGGCTACGGCGCGCACGCCGGCGGACGGCTCGGCGATACGCTGCTGTTCCATTTCGGCCTGCAGGGCGACCTCGACCGGCCCGCGCGCCGCGCGGCGCGCGCGGCACTCGACATGGTGCGGGTGGCCGAGCGCGCGCGGCTGCCGGTGCCGGCGACTGCCGGCGGCATCGGCGGCGGCGAAGGCTGGCGCGTCGAAGTGGCCGCGGCGATTCACGTCGGGCAGGCGCTCGCGCACGCGTCGCACATGTCGGGCGTCTCGACGCCTGCCGCGGCGTCGCGGTTGCTGAGGCTGGCCGGACCCGGGCAGATCCTGATCAGCGACGATGCGCGGCTCGCGCTCGAACGGCATGCCGACCACCGGCCGACCGCGCTGCGGCTGGCGCGCGCGGGCCTCGTGCCGCAGCCGGTCCATGAGTTGCTCGGCGAGCGGCGCGCCGATACGCCGTTCGATTCGCTCGACACCGGCACGCGGGCGCCGATGGTCGGCCGCGCGCGCGAACTCGACGCGCTGCTGCGCGCGTGGCAGGAGACGCTTGCACGATACCGGCGCGCGCTGCGTGGCGAGGCGGCGCCGTACGGCGTGCCGCGGCTCGTCGTCGGCGACGCGGGCATCGGCAAGTCGCGCCTCGTGCACGAGCTGTGCGAGGCCGTGCGGCTGCAGGGCCACGCGTTCGCGCATTGCGGGTGCCTGCCCGAGCGCGAGAATCATGCGCTGTTTCCGATCCTCCGGTTCATCGGCGCGCACTGGCACATCGACGCCGACAGCCCGGCCGGCGGCGCGCTCGCGGCGATCGACGCGATGATCGCGCCGCTCGAATGCGATCACGCGGCGGCGCGCGCCGCGCTTGCGACCTGGCTGGGGCTGCCCTGCGACGCGCAGGGCTTTTTGTGGTCGAGCGCGCGCGAGCGGCATGCGTTGTTCGACGTTCTCGAGCAACTGATCGTGTCGCTCGGCAACGGCGCGCCGGTGTTGCTCGTCGTCGAGGACGTCCAGTGGATCGATCGCTCGACGGAGGATTTTCTGGGATACCTGCAGGGCTCGCCGCGCGCGGCGGCGCTCGCCGTGGTGTTCACGTCGCGTCCCGACAAGCTCGGGCGCTGGCGCGGCACGACCGAACGCCTGGTGCTGCGCCGGCTGTCGCGCGACGACGCGCAGCGCCTGATGTCGGCGCACCTCGGCCGGAGCACGCCCGATCCGGTCTGGCTCGACCAGCTTGCCCATCGCACGGCGGGCATCCCGCTGTTCATCGAGGCCGTCGCGCGCGAGCTGGAGACGAGCGGCGCGGAGGGGGCGCCCGCGGGGCGGCGGGCAACGGATCCCTATCCGCTTCCGCTCAGCCTCGGCGGCATGCTCGGTCTCGCGTTCGACCGGATCGACGATGCGCGCGACACGGCGCAACTCGCCGCGACCATCGGGCTCGAGGTGGATGCACAACTGCTCGCCGACGCGTCGCCGCACGATCGGGTCACGCTCGACGCGCATCTGCGGCTGCTGCTCGAGGAACGGATCGTGTACGCGCAGCATCGGCGCGATCGGGTGTTCTATGCGTTCCGCCACGCGCTGATTCGCGATGCCGCCTACGAATCGATGCCGGCCGCCGTGCGGCGCGGCAACCATGCGCGGGTCGGCCGTGCGCTGAGCGCGGAAGCCGATCGCGGCGCCGGGGCGCACGCGTTCGGCGTCGCCGGGCACTTCGCGCAGGCGGGGGCGCTGGCCGACGCGATCGCCCACGGCATCGACGCGGCGCGGCGCGCGCTCGAACGCGCGCGGTACGACGACGCGATCCGCTACGGGCAGGCCGTGCTCGACTGGCTCGGCAACGCCGCCTATGCACAACGCGAACACGACGGCGCGCGGCTCCGCACGACCCTGACGCACGCGACGATGGCGCGGTTCGGCTGGGCGGATCCGCAGGTGCGCACGCATGCGGAGCAGTTGTTGCGGCAGACGCAGACGCTCGACGATCCGGCGCTCGAAATCAGCGCGCTCTGGACCTTGTCGACCTACTACCACGTCGCGGGCGACCGTCCCACCGTGCGCCGGATCGGCTCGCGGCTCGACGCGCTCGCGGCCGGGCGCGGCGAGGCCGGCATCCAGGTCGCGGCGGACACGATGCGCGGCATGAGCCTGTGGATCGACGGCCACTATGCATGCGCCCGCGCCGCGTTCGACGCGGTGCTGGCGGGCTACGACGTGCGACGCGACGCGGACCACCGGCGCATCCTCGGGCTCGATACGCGCGCGTGGACGATGGCGTCGCTGGCGAGCGTGCGCTGGTGCATGGACGACGATCCGCAGGCCGCGCTCGCGATGGGGCGCGACGCGGTGCATTGCGCGACCTGCCTCGACCATTTGCCGACGCTCGGCGTGACGATGATGTACCTCGCGCGAACCTGCCAGCTCGCGGGCGACCGCGACGGGGCGCTCGCGCTGTCGGAGGCGATCCTGCGCCTGTCGGATGTGCACCGGCTGCGCGCGGTGGGGCACTACGCGGCGATCATTCGCGCGTGGGCGCACGGGGATCGCGCGGGCCTGGTTGCCCATCTCGATGCGCAGCAGGCGTCGGGCGGGCTGCTCGGGCTGACCTATTACGCGTCGCTGCTTGCCGAGCTGGATGCCGGGTGCGGCGATTTCGACGCCGCGCTGGCGCAGCTCGGGCACTGCCTGGCCCGCTGCGAATCGACCGGCGAGCGTTACTACGAAGCCCAGTTGCTGCTGAAGAAATGCGAGTACCTGCGCGCGGCCGACCCGCGGCGAAACGGCGAGGCGGCCCGGGCCGCCTGCCGGCGCGCAGCCGGAATTGCAACGACGGCGGGCATGGGCCGCATCGCCACGCACGCCGAAACGATGTTGCATGCGCTGCTGTAGATGGTCCCATTCGTCCTTCTTGGAGAGCAAACCGATGGCCCAGAATCTGCGTTCCCCGACGTACGAGGAATTCCTCGAATACCGCGCCGTGATCATCGAGGCGATTGCCCTAGCCTGGCATTCCCCGGTGTTCCTCGAGGCGCTCGAGACCGACCCGATCCAGGCGTTGAGCGACCAGTTCCAGTACGACTATCCGTTTCAGATCGACCTGCAGGTCAAGAACGACACGTCGCGCTGGACGCCGGACGTCAACGGCGGCTGGACGACGCTGCGCAACAACCGGCTCACGCTGGTCCTGCCGCCCGCGCCGGAAGACTTGTCGCAGTACGCGCAGGCGCTCGCCGCGTATAACGCGAACCACATCGACATCCTGGACCGTCAATAACCTCAAGGAGTCTCACATGGCAGTGGACAACGCTACGCCGACGCTCGAATCGATGCTGGAGTTCCAGCAGGTGTACCTGCGCGCGATCGCGCTTTCCTGGCGCGATCCGGTGTTCAAGGAGGACTTGCTGACGCATCCGTTCGATGCGCTCTCGAGATATTTCAACTATCAATGCCCGTGGCTGCTCGAGCTCGAGGTGGTGAAGCCGGGCGCCGGTTATGGCTGGGACAGCCGCGAAGGGAGCTGGCGCCTGCCGCGCAACACGATGACGGTCGGCGTGCCGGCGCGGCCGGCACAGCTGAACGAGGAGGCGGTGGCACTCGCGGCCTACAGCGACGCCGGGCCGTGCTACCTGTTCACGTGCTGCTGACCGCGCGCGCCTGAGCCGTGCGCCGCCGTGCAGCCCGTGCGGGACGGGCCGCACGGCGGCGATTGTGACTTGCCTGGAGGCAGACGATGCTCGACGATTTCTCGCGCATATTGCGCTTCAAACCGCATTTGCGCGTGCTCGACGCGGGGCCCGACACGCTGTTCGTCGTCGACGAATTCAAGCGCGCGATGCTGTCCGGCGCGCTCTTCGTGCGGATCGCGGCCTGCCTGCGGACACGGATGACGACCGGCGAGATCGTGACGTCGCTGTCGGGCGAGTTCGGCGAATGGAACGTGCTCGCCGGGCTCGACCATCTGGTGCGCCGCGCCTACGTGCGCGCGGACGCCCCGCACGACGACGATGCGGCGCGCGGCTTCTTCGAGCGCGCCGGCCTCGACGGCGACGCGGCCTGCGCGCAGGTCGCGCAATTGCGCGTCGCGGTCGAGCGGTTCGGCGCCGACGACGCCGCGCTCAGGCGCGCGCTCGACGCCGCCGGCATCGACGTCGTGGCGGATGCCGCGCTGACCGTCGCGATCGCCGATACGCACGACCGCGACGATCTCGCCGCGTGCGCCGCCCGCGTCGCGGCGCGCGGCGGGGCGCTGCTGGTCGTCGCGGCCGGCGGCGTGCAGACGCTGATCGGGCCGTTGCTGGCCGGCGGCGGCGGGCTTGCCGACGCGCCATGCATCGAATGCGTGCGTTACTGGATTCGCATCAACCGGCCGGTCGAGGCGTTGCTCGCGCGCCATCACGGCAGCGACGCGACGCGCCTGCCGCAGGCCGCGTCGCGCGCGGCGGCCGCGGCGGCGGCCGCGCTCGTGGCGGCGACGCTCGAGCAGATCGCGGTCAGCCGCACGGCATCGGAGCGCGCGCAGACGCATATCGTGGCGCAGCGCATCGACACGCTGGCCGCCGAGCGGCACCGCGTGCTGAAGCGGCCGCAATGCCCGTGCTGCGGCAATCCCGCGTGGATGCGCGAGCAGGCGGCGCGGGCGCCGCGTCTCGCCGATCCCGCGCCGCTGGCGCGCGCCGACGGCGGCTACCGCACCGCCGATCCGCAGCAGGTGTTTGCGCGCCATGCGCACCTGATCTCGCCGGTCAGCGGCGCGATCGCCTATCTGCACCCGATGCCGAAGCGGCATGCGGGCCTGCGCAAGGTCTACGCATCGGGCTTTCTCGTGTGCCCGGCCGCCGTGCCGGGCAGCAACCGGTTCGACCGGATCTGCTCCGGCAAGGGCCGCACCGACGAGCAGGCGCGTACGAGCGCGCTATGCGAGGCGCTCGAGCGTTTCAGCAGCGTGTACCAGGGGGACGAGGCGACGCTGACCGGAAGCATCGACAGCCTGCTCGCCGACCCGGCGTGCGATGCCGCCCCGATCCACGTGAACGATCTTCAGCAGTTCAGCGAACGGCAATTCGACGCGCGCGACGCGATCAACGCGTTGACCCGCGACGTTCGCAAGCAGGTGCCGCCGCGCTTCACGGCGCGCGACGTGATCGACTGGACGCCGGCCTGGTCGCTCGTGACCGGCCGGCGCCGCCTCGTGCCGCTGAGCTACTGCTATGCGGAGACGCCCGACAGTGCGCGGGCGCCGGCCGCATGCGTGCACAACCCGAACGGCTGCGCGGCGGGATCGAGCGTCGACGAGGCCATCCTGCAAGGCATGCTCGAATTGATCGAGCGCGATGCGGTCGCGATCTGGTGGTACAACCGGATTCCGCGCCCGGGCGTCGAACTCGCGAGTTTCGACGATCCGTATTTCGAGGCGCTCGTGCGGGAATACGCGGCGTTCGGATGGCGTCTGTGGGCGCTCGACATCACCGCCGATCTCGGCGCGCCGACCGTGGCCGCGCTGGCGGAGAATCCGCAGGACGGGCGCTTCTCGATCGGTTTCGGCTGCCACCCGGACGGCCGCATCGCGGTGCAGCGGGCGCTGACCGAGGTCAACCAGTTGCTCGACGTCACGGCGGACGCGCCGCACCCGTGGGATCGCGACAAGCTTGCGGATACCCGGTTCCTGTATCCGGCGGACGAGGCGCCCGCCACGACCGCGTCGACGTGGCAGCCGGTCGACGCCGCGTCGTTGCCGGCGGCGATCGCGCATGCTGTCGGCCGCATCGCGGCAGCCGGCATGGACGTGCTCGTCGTCGACAAGACGCGGCCCGACATCGGCCTGCACGTGGTGCAGGTGATCGCGCCGGGGCTGTGCCATTTCTGGCCGCGTTTCGGCGCGCAACGGCTCTACTCGGTCCCGGTGCAACTGGGCTGGCGCGGGCAGCCGTGCAGCGAGCCGGAGTTGAACGAGGCGTTGCTGTTCCTTTGACGCCAGGGCTACCGCACGACGCCTCCGGCGTTGCGCCGGCCGTCGTGGCGCGGCGACACCCGGCCGGCCTGCCCGGGTGTCGCCGCGCGGCAGCGCGTCACGGCCGGCCGGCGCCGCGCCGCCGCCCGGCCGGCGTCACGCCAGCGCCTGCGCCGGCAGGCGCTTCGCGACGGCCTCCTCGGACTTCAGCGACACGGCCAGATGCAGCGCGGTGGTCGTGAAGCCGCCCAGGCCGACGATGACGAGCAGCGCGAGGAGCGAGATGCCCTCGGTCGCGGTGACCACTGCCTTGACGCCCAGGAAGCGGAACACCTGGCCGGTGATCGTGTCGACGAACGCCTCCGCCGCCTCGAAGCCGTCCAGCTCCTCGCCGCTCTTCACGGCCCACACGATCGTCAGGGCCAGCCGCGCGCAGCCCCACAGATTGACCGTGATCTGATCCACTTCCGCGGGGATCTTGTATTTCTTGCCGGCGATCTTGAGCGCGCCGGCCCGTCCATAGCCCGCGACGGTGTTCAGCAGCCACAGCAGGTTGTTGAGCCCCTTGGCGTCGTTGCACGAGAAGCCGCCCGCATCGCTCGCGATCATCCACGGCACGCTGAAGAACGCGGAGCCGAAGCCCATGAACAGCGAGCCGGTACTGATCGCCTCCACCTCGGTCTCCTCGGTCTGCAGCGCGATCTCGATGGTGTCGAGAATCGTCGCGGCGAAGATGCAGACCGACGCCGAGACGCCGAAGAAGATCGAGATGGCCGATTTCTGTTCGGCGCTGACCATCAGCGAAACCTCGGACTTCGGCGCGATGCCGCTCTGCTCGGCGAGCCACTGCGCGGTGAACGACGACTTGAAGCGGGTGACGCTCGCGGCGTCGGGGAACGGCGCGTCGTGCTTCACCAGCTTGTACAGCAGCGTGCCGGGGATGGCGACGATGTACGAGAACAGGTCGCGCACCTTGATGCTCAGCGACGAGCCGGTGATCAGCTTGTAAAGCTGCGAGACGAACGGGATGTCCCATTCCGTGTCGAACAGGTCCTTGATCGCGGTGATCACGTCGCCGACCAGGTCGAGAATCGTCAGGACCAGGCCCTTGGCCGCGCTCAGCGCAAACTGGGTGACGCCCTCCATCACCTTGACGGTGCCCGCGATCAGCAGGTCGAGCACGCGATCGGGGGTGCGGCCGATCTGCTCGAAGTACGTGGCGGCGGCGCTGAACGCATTCTTGCCCTGACCGAACTCGAAGTTGTCGGCGACGTCCTTCAGTTTCTCGCACAGGCCCTGGAGCGGGTCGGTGGCGAGCACCAGCGCATCGCTCCGGGCCAGCGCGCGCGTCGATTTGTAGTTGTCCGAAAACGCGTTGAACAGCACGTTGTGGCTGGTGGATTCGTCGATTCGCGGGTCGGGCTGGTCGACGTCGTTCGCATACTGGCCGATCCCGAGCTTCGGGTCCAGTTTCGCGATGAACGTGTTGACGGCCTTGTCGATCTCCGTCTGCAGGTGGTCGAAGCCGGCCGCCACCTGGCCCTTCACCGCATCGACCGCCAGGAGCAGATAGTCGAAGGTCGCGTCGAACGTATGGAGGGTCGCCTCCGCCGAGCGCTTGATGTCGCCCCATGCGAAGAAGAAGGCCAGCCACTCGTACAGCTCCTTGAAGAACACCTTGAGCTTGTTCCAGATGCCCTCGACGATATCGAACGCCTGCTGGAAGAGCGTGATGGTCTTGTCGATCAGGTACGTCACGCCGTCGATGAGGAAGTTGAACACGACCTTGATCTCGCTGACGAGCCGCGTGACCGGATCGATGATGGTCGTCACGACGAATTCCTTCAGGCCGTTGATGATGCGGCCGACGCCGTTCTTGATCGCGTTCCAGATGTCGCCCCAGTCGATGTCGAGGAAGCCGGCATTGATCAGCGTTTCGTCGCCGGACGTCGCCAGCGTGCGGGAGCGCAGCAGGTAGGCGCCGGCCTGGTCCGCGGACAGGTCGTCGTAGTGCAGGCCGTTATCGGTGAACGACACGCGCCAGTGCTGCGCGGGCACGTCTTCCGGCACGAGCGCGAACGGGTCGGCGGTGCCGCGCGTCGTATGCCGCAGCCCGACGAGCGAGCGGTTCGCGCCGAGGTAGCGTTGGCTCCGGACGGCCGCATTCGCCGGCATGCCGAACGACATCGACTGCCGCATGACCTTCGCCACGTTCTCGGCGTTTTCGCGGGTGCGGAAATCCCCGTCCAGCAGGTAGGCGCCGGAGGCGTTTTTCGCGTTCCAGACGGCGTCGGCGTCGACCGCGTGCATCTTCTCCTGCAGTGCGCCGTTCGGCTCCACGGTGACGCCTTCGCCCGGCTGCATGTACTGCGTGCGGACGTGGTAGCTGGGGCTCGCGAGGCTGTTGGCGAAGCGCTCGATCACGACCTTGCCGCCGCCGCCGGACAGGACGGGGATCGTGTAGTCGGGGCTCGCCTGGTAGTAGAGGCCGTTGATGCGCAGCGGCACCATCGACGCCGCATCGATGTGGACCTGCGCATTGACCGCGAGCTGCCCGGCGTCGTCCAGCACGGTGATTTCCGTGGCATGGGTCGGTACCGGCGTCATCTCGCCCGTGCCCTGCAGGCGGATGGCCTCGTTGGTCCACTGGGTCGTCTTCGGATCCTGCCAGAAGCGGTAAAGCTTGCTGTCCGACGACACGGAATACGCTTCCGAGAAGCCGGCGGCGTTGCGGCCGACGGTGAATTTCGTGTTGGGCACCGGGTTGCCGAGCTGGAACAGGCTCGACCAGTTGATCTTGTTGAGCCCGCTGCTGATCTGCCGCGTGTGGTAGAGCCGCTGGTCCTTGCCGATCGCGAAGATCTCGAGCAGTCCGCCTGCGTTGATGACGGCCCGCAGCCCGGTCACCGGCGCCGCGTTGCTGACCAGCACCCAGTCGTCGAACTGGATGCCGGACGTGCTGTACTTCTTCTCGCGCTTCTGCCAGATGCCGAAGTCGGTGTCGACGATGAAGATGTTCAGGCGCTTCTCCTGGTCGGACACGACCGCGATGTCGATCGCCTTCTTGTAGCCGAGCGTCGTGAAATAGGAAAAGCGGAAGTCGCTCTGCGCGAACAGCACGGCGTTGTCGGGGCCGATGGCGAACAGTGACTGCTGGACCGGATCGTTCGAGCACATCGCGATGCGCTTGACCGTGGCATTGTCCGTGCTGCTCTGGCTCTTGCGGATCGGCACCCAGTCGGTCGACCCCCAGGTGCCGTCCTTCCTCAGGTAGCTGCTGCCGACTTCGTCGTTGTCGAGCACGACGTTGACGTAGATGTTGCCGAAATTCCGGGTCGACAGCATCTGCTTGAGCGGGCGCTTTGCGCTGGCAGGCTGGCAGTCGGCCTGCGCATAGCGGCCGTCCTTCCATTGGCTCAGCGTCAGCTTGCCGTTCGTGCCGATGCCGAGAAGGTTGGGGTTGTCGTAATCGTCGCTGCGCGCGAGGTAGGGGCTGATCTGGCTCGCGGTGACGCCGAGATCGGCTTCGGTCCAGCCGGTGTCCGACTGGTTGTCCGCGCGGATGCGGTAGACCTTTTGCGCGGTGCCGGACGAATAGATGTCGAGGCGTCCGGCGGAATTGAGGAACGTCGAGATGTCGCTCGCGCCGGTGACGGGGCTGACGATCTCGTAGCTTTCCATCAGGCGGGTGCTGACCTGCAGGCCCGATTTCGGATCGGACGCGTTGCCGTAGAGCGAAGCGGACAGGGACGGCGGGACGGTATGAACGCCAGGCATGGAATCTCTCCAGTGAAAGGGATGGGCGGTGACGACTAGGGCGTGTCGCGCGTGAGCGCGCGCGCGGTTTGCAACAGGGGCGCTGTCCAGCGCCAGCGGCGGTCGGTGGACGAGCACACCGTGGCGTACGCGCCGGCATGGGGAGCGAGCATGCCGGCCAGCCGCGCGGCTGCTTGCGCGAAGCCGGCGACGCCGCGCCGTGCGCCGCGGCGCAGCGCATGCACCAGCTCCCACAGGTCGGGGTAGAAGGCGGTGAGCCGTCCGCGATGCGCGGGGTTCTCGGCGACGAACGCGATCGCGTCCAGCGCGGTGTCGCGCGCGGCGCGGCACGCGTCGTGGTCGGCGCGGCCGAGCGCGGTCAGTGCCGTCGCGACATTCGCGTTCACGCACGCATCGACCGGATTCGGCGCCGCCCGGCGGTCGAGCCAGGTGCGGCACGCTCCTTGCGCGACCCACGGATCGGCGTACTCCGGGCGGTAATGCAGCCGCCACGGATGCAGCACGCGGTCCAGCGTGTCGAAGGCCTCGGCCGTGCCGAGCCGTCCGAAGCGGGCCAGCAGCATCAGCGCGAGCGCGGTGTCGTCGGCGTCCGCCGGCAGGTCGGCGCCGAGCCAGGACGGCATGCGCCCGGGCGGGTAGAAATGGAACGCCCCCGCGCAGGTAAGCGACGCGCAGCTCTCGAGGAAGTCGAGGCCGCGGGCGATCGCGCGATCGGCGGTACCGGCCGGCAGGCAGGCCAGTTCGTCGAGGATCAGGGCCGTGACGAAGGCGTTCTCGTCGACGTGGTGGTGCGCATCGACGCTCACGTGCGACGGGAACGCGCCGCCGGGCGCCTGGGCGGCGACGAGCGCGTCGAGCGCGGCGAGTGGATTGGACATCGCGTCGGCGGCGCGGGCGGGCAGCGAGGCGCTCATGAGCGTGTCTCGGGGTGGTCGGGCGTCAGTCCGATGGCCACGGTCGCCGGCTGGTCCGACGCCACGACGATGCCGAACATCCCGTGCCGGGTCACGAAGCCGCTCGCGTCCGCCAGCGGTTCGCTCAGCGCGCGGTAGAAGTGCGTGTCCCAGCCGCGGGCGGCGGCGACGCGAAGCACCGTTTCGCGGATGCGGCCATCGCCGCCGAACAGGTCGTTGGCGACCGCGTACAGCGTGAACGTCGACGTGCCGTCGGGTCCGGCGCCGATGCTGACGCCGAAGTCGGCGGCCGGCAGCGCGGCCTCGATGGCGCTGCAGCAGGCATCCTGCAGCAGGCCCAGGACTTCGTCGGCGCGATGGTCGAGCCGCGCCGCCGCCATCAGCAGCGGCACGTCCGCGCGGAACAGGCGGCGCGTGCGGAAGTAAAGCTCGGCGCGCCGGCCCGCGGGCTGCCAGCCGGCCATCACGGGCCGCGCGCCGCGCCGGACGATGGCGGACAGGTCGCCGAGATGGCGGGCGGCCCACGCAACGGCGGGCTCGGCGCCGCGCTCGGGCACCTCCGCGTAGAGCTTGAAGCGGGGCTTGCCGTCGCCGTGCCGTCCGCCGAGCCATGCGCCCCAGGCGAGCGCCGCATTGCCCTGGAAGGACGCGATCGCCGCGAGGTCCGCCGGTTCGACCGATTCGTCGGACAGCGCGGCGATGGCCGCCACCGCGCGGTTCAGCCGGCGCGCGGGGGGAATGTCCGGGCCGGCGGGCTCGACGGTGTAGCGCAGTTCCGGCCGGCCGAACGCGATGGAGATTTCCACCGGGAAGCCGCTGCGCCCCAGTTTGCTGTCGTTCCAGGCGGTGGGTTCCGCCGGCGAACGGTCGCGCAGCAGGTGGCGCAGCGCGGCGTCCGGCGCGGGCGCGGCGAGCGGGTGTGCCGGCGTCCCGTACGAGGACGCCAGCGCCAGCGCGCGCTGCACCGCCGGGTGGAGTTCGGCCATGGGCATGGTGGGCATTGGTGCGGGCAGGCCGCGCTCAGGATACGGTCGGGGGCAGCGACAGGCGCGGGTTGTCGCCGGCCGTCGGCGCCTTGTGCAGCGGCGACGCGCCGTCGGCCGGATAGTAGGTCGCCGACCAGCGGAACGACGGGCCGTAGGCGCCCGGCGCGGGCAGGTAGGCCCACCATGCATCGGCGCTGTTGCGGTCGAAGGAGACGGTCTGTTCGTTTTCCCTTTGCGCGTCGCTGCCGGTCCACAGGCTCGCTTCCACGCGCGCATAGCGCTCCCAGTCGACGGATTGGGCGGACACCTGAACCGTCGCGAGCGGGATCTCCGGGCCCGCGGGCGTCAGCTCGAACGGCGAGCGGGTTTCGGCGATCTGCTTCGGCCGGCCGCCGCCGGCCGGGGTGGCCGTGCCCGAGAAAATCAGCGCGACCCGTTCCGGATCGACCGCGGCGACGCGCGTTTCCCAGGTCGGCGCGCCCGGGGTGAGGCTGATCGACGGCAGGCCGTTCTGCAACTGCCAGCCCGCCCCCAGCTCCAGCGTCTGGACCGACGTGAGCTTCATCGCGCTGTAGAGCGGCGGCGTGGCCAGCAGGCCGGGCGCGAAGACGCGCACGAGCCGCGTGCCCAGCGGATACGGCACCTCGAAGCGGCCCTGCGGCACCGCCTCGCCCTCGAGATTCGTCGACCCGCTGGACAGCACGTAGGACAGGCCGGCGATCAGCGGCTGCGCGCGATCGTAGTCCTGGTCGGGGCGCAGCAGGACCGACCGCTGCGCGCGGGACAGCTCGGCGCTCTTGGGTGTGTTGTTGTAGCGCCAGGACAGCGTCACTTTCCCGACCACGTCGAAGTCGATCTTGTCGCTGGCCAGCAGGATGCGGCCGAAATCGCCGAGCACGATCGACGTCGCCCCGTCGCTCGAGCGGGCGGGCGCGGTCCACGGCGGCGTGCCGTCGGTGTAGGTGACCGTCCAGTCGTAGGCGAACCACGCCTGGCCCGGCGGCGCGTACGGCAGCGACAGCGTCGCGTCCGGATGCGTCTTGCCGAGTTCGGCGCTCCGCGTCACGCCGTCGTGGCCGGTCACGCGAAGCGCGACGGCCGCCACCGCGAACGCGTCGAGGTCGGCGGTCGCGATCGAGAAGCCGACCTCGACCGGCGGCGCGGGGATGACGGCGACGCCCTGCGTGGCCACGCCCGCGCCGGATCGGGTGGTGCCGTCGGTCATCGCATAGTCGGCGCGCCATTCGACGATGCCCGGGGCGGGCACCGCGAACCACCATGCATGCGGCCGCTCGCGGGAGAACGTGTGGGATGCGCCGCCCACGGCGACCCGGACCGAGGACACGGCGGCCCAGTCGAGCGCCTCGAGCAGCGCCACGACGGAGACGGGGTCGGCCGGTCCGCCGACCGTGGCCTGGGTGCCGACGAAAGCGACCGGAGGGCGCGCGACCTGTTCGCTGGCCTCGTAGTCGAGTACCGAGGAATAGAACGCCTGCCCGGCGTCGGCCGCGCCCACGTCGATCTGCCACGTGCGCTGTGGCGTGTCGGCGTCGAGCACGAGCGTCGTTTGCCGGTAGGCGTCGTTGACCGGATCCTTGAATTCGAGCAGCAGCCGGGCCCGCCGGGGGGCGGGCGGCGCTGCGGGGCCGGATTCGGTTGCCAGCTTGACGGTGTAGGTAAGGGTCGTCATGGTCGCGCGCTTGGGTCGGTCAGGAGGGCGATCAGGCCAGATCGGTCTCGTCGGCTTCGTCGGTCACGTCGAGGGTGCGCGTGACGATGTCGCTCGCCGGCAGCCGTACCGCGTAGGCCGTCTTCTTTCCTCCGGTGGCGTCGTGGGGCAGTATCACCGTGTTGTTTTCGTAATTGCCCTGCGGGCCGGGAACGCCGCGCTTGGTCGAAGCCTCGAAGTAGGTCGTCTCGTAGTGGAATTCCGTCGATGCGTCGACTTCACGCGAGAACGTGTAGTAGTAGGGCGACGGCGGGACCGTGGTGCCGTCCGCGAGGGTGGCGGGCTTGAAGATGCTGGAGTCGATGTCGGTCTGGCCGAATGCCGACTTCCGGTACACCTTGACTTCGACCTGGACGTACGCCTTCCAGTCGACCAGCGACGGATCGAAGGTCACCGTGAACGGCAGCTGGACCGGGAACACGTCCAGTGCGAACGACGGCTGGTTGCCGTAGCGCACCTTGCGGATCGCCACGGATTTGCGCGTGTTGTTCTTGTCGCGGTAATAGACCGTGCCGTCGACCTGGACGGTCGAGGTGCTGCGCTTGACGGCCTGGTATTCCCAGGTATCGGAGTAGTCGGCCTCGATCCGCAGGTCGTGGAAACTGTACGTCTGGTGGTCCGGGCTGTCCGGCTGGTCGGTGTAGTCGGTCGTCAGCGCGATGCCGGTGATGGCCGGCAGCGCGATACTTCCACCCCGGATCGTGTCGTTCGTGACGGTGACCGTGAAGTCGGCCGGGCCGATCATGCTGTAGATGGTCTGGGTCGTGCTGTTCACCGTCGGGTACACCGACTGCGGCCGGTTGACGATGATGTCGCCGTTCGTCAGCACGTAGGTGATCGCGTAGGAATAGGCCGCGCCGATCGGCTGGAAGCTGTGGCTGGTGAATCGCACGGTCTCGCCGTTCTTGCTGACCTTGCGCTGATCGACGAACAGCTGGCCGCCCGCGGTCGGCAGGTACGTGAAGTCGATCAGCACGAAGTCGACGTTGTTGGCCGGGGCGCCCACGGTGTAGCCGGCCTTGCCCGATGCAAACGCGATGTTCGAGCAGATGAACTCGACTTTCTGGTAACCGAGGTCGGTGCTGGAAACCTGGAGCTGGGTTGCGCTGGCCTTGAACTTCGGCGACGGGAAGGATTCGCCTTTTTCGGATTCGACCTGGTACCAGTAGGTGTATTCGGATACGAATTTCTTGTCGGCGTCGAAGAATCCGTTGGACTCGTAGGTCCACGGGCTGTTCTGGTCGACCGTGAACGTGTGGGACTCCGGCTGAGCCTTGGCCGGATAGTCGATGGTCAGGGTGACCTTCTTGACGCCCGCGCCCTTCAGGTCGGCCGACATCGTCACGGCAACGTTGAGCGTGCGGTTGTCGACCGTCTTGTCCAGCCGGCTCCAGACGTCCTTGTCGAAGGTCGGCAGGAAGCCCTGCGGCTGGATCGTCCAGTCGATGACTTCGTTTTCCTGGTAGATGCGCTGGAACGAACCGATCGAGTTGATGCTGAAATCGTCGGCGGCACTCGCGCCGAGGCGGCGCGCGACGTCGTCCGCGGCTGCCTGGACCAGGCCCTCGAGCGTCGTGAACGCCCAGTCGTGGACGCGTTGGCGGAACTCGTCCGACGGCTGGACCGCCCATTCCAGGTTGACCTTGCCGGAATCGGACTTCTGCATGTATTCGCGGATCGTGGTCCGCCGGCCGGTCTCGCTGCCCCAGACGTTGCGGTCGATCTGGACGGTCTTCTGGTAGCTGGCGGCGATCGTGCAGTCGTAGGTCACGGTGGCCTTGACCGCCGGCAACTGGCTCAGCGTCGTGGCGACGTACTGGATCGACCAGGTCGACAGGCCGACGCCCGTGTTGAAGATGTCGCGAATCGCCTTGACGTCGTCGGCGGTCTTCAGGTCGATGATGAACGTCGCCGCGTTGCTGCCGAAATTCGAAGGCGTGACGTTGATTTGCGTATCCCGCTGGGTGGACGGCAGCGTCAGCGTCAGGAAGGCCTGGGCGTCGTTCCACACGAACTGGCCGAATTCGATGCCCTGGCCCAGTACGCTCTTCACGGCCTGGTAGGCTTCCGGGTCGATCACGAGTTCGGCCGTAAACGTCACCGTGCCGGCCGAGCCGCTGTTCGTCCTGAATTCGGTCAGCGCGAAGGCGGGCAGGGTGACGCCGTCGACGGTCTGGGTGGCCAGCTGCGGCCTCGGCACGATGTACCAGAGATTGGCATTCGCGAAATCGCGATAGACGGTGACGCTCTTCCTGTCGTTGTCGTACTTGATGACTCGGGAGTCCTGAATATTGATCATTTCCATCTCCGGTTGGGAACGTACGGTGTTTCAAGTCGAGGTCGGCAGGGCTTCGTGCGCGGTGCGGGCCGAATTCCTGCCTCGGATCGGAGGCCCGGTCAAGGTGCCGATTTGCTGGACTGCATGAATCTGGACATGCGGCGGTTCGAGGTGCGGCGCTTCGCGGATCGTTCGGTGCGATCACGCCGTTTTGCAGCGGCGCATCGAACGTACAGGTGGAAATTAAGGAGTTTGGAGGGGCCGTTCAATTACATGCAATTACACCTGCCGCGACGGTGTGCAATCGATCGGCATGCAGGCGTCGTGGCGGGGTTCGCGCGCGGTGCGCTCGTCGCTGGCGCGATCCCGCGCGGACGCGCCGTGCCAGGGCCCGGCGGTCGCCGTCGGGCAAACTTGATGGGTACAAGCCCCGAAACGCAGCGAATTTTTTTCGGGGTAAAGTGGAGCAGATGGACGCGGGCTGCGGCAGCGTTTGCCGATGCCGGCCATGCAATGAATGTGGATGGATGTCGTATGAAGAATAAAACCGTCAAGACTACCGGACCGATCTGGGGCGTCGCGGCAGGATTGCTTCTTGCCGTTGCGGGATTGAGTCTCGGCATTTTCCCGGCGTCGCTGAACAGCTCGGGCACCACGAACGACTTCATGGCGTCCGGCGCCGCGATGCTCGGTATCTTTCTCGTTGTCTATTCCACGCGCGAGTTGCGAAGACGGCGCCCGCACTGAGCGTTCGCGCGGCGTCGAGCCGCGCGGGACGACCCTGGCCGCCCGGCGGCGCGCGATGGCGCCCGCCGTCGATGCGCGCGCGCCGCGCGCGATACGGGTGCGTTATGCGTGGCTGATCTCGTGACGATAGACGAGCTCGACGATGCGCTTCGTCGGGATGCTCGCGCGCAAGGCGTCGACGCTGTCGACGGCGAACCACCGGCATTTCGCGATCTCGTTGCTCGCCTGCGGCGTCTGGTCCGGGCCGACTTCAGCGAAGAACACGTGATGGATTTTGGCGAGCCCGGTGAACTGCATCGAGTACACGAGCGGCCGGCCGATCATGCCGGTTTCTTCGCACAACTCGCGATGTGCGGCGTCGAGCGGCGTTTCCCCGCGCTTGATCGTGCCGCCGGGAAGAGCCCAGCGCGACGCCGCGCGGGCGACGAGCAACACCTGCTCGCCGCGGTAGCAGACGATGGTGGCGCGCTCCTTGATCGGCAGGACGGCGGATTCCGGAGCGGGAATGGATGCGAGGACTCGGGGCATGGCGCCATTCTAACCAGCGTGGATCGATCGGAAAAGCCGGTCTGACGCGGTTTGACGATCGATCGTCGTCGTTTCCTGCTCGCCCGGGTCGACGCGGTTTGCCGCGTGACGCGGGTTCGGATCGCCGGCGGCCGGCGCACGGTCGTGCGCATCGCGCAAGCGGCGTCGACGGCACGCGGCCGACGACCTTCAGGCATCCCCAATGAAAAACCGCGCGCCCGATGTGCCGGGCGCGCGGTTCGCGGGGAAGGGGCCCGTCCGGGTCCGGTGCGGGCGCGTGCCGTTACTTCTTTTCCGGCAGGAACCAGTTCATCAGGAGCGCGCACAGCCCGCCCGTCGCGACGCCCGATTCCAGCACGTTCTTCAGCGCGTGCGGCAGGCTGTTGAGGATGTCCGGCACCTGCGACACGCCGAGGCCGAGCGCCAGCGACACCGCGATGATCAGCAGCGCGCGGCGGTCGAGCTGGACGCCCGCGAGGATGTTGATGCCCGACGCGGCCACCGCGCCGAACATGACCATCGCCGCCCCGCCGAGCACGGGCTCCGGCACGGCCTGCAGCACGCCGGCGACGACCGGGAACAGGCCGAGCACCACGAGCATCCCGGCGATCCAGATGCCGACGTGGCGGCTCGCGACGCCGGTGATCTGGATCACGCCGTTGTTCTGCGCGAACACCGAGCTCGGGAACGTGTTGAACACGCCGGCCAGCAGCGAGTTCGCGCCGTTCACGAGCACGCCGCCCTTGATGCGCCGCATCCACACCGGCCCTTCGACCGGCTCGCCGGAAATCTTGCTGGTGGCGGTGACGTCGCCGATCGCTTCGAGCGACGTGACGAGATAGATGATCAGCATCGGCACGAACAGCGACCACGAGAAGCCGAGGCCGAAGTGCAGCGGCGTCGGGACCTGGAACAGCGCGGCCTGGTGCATGCCGGTGAAGTCGAGGCGGCCGAGGAACGCGGCCGCGAGATAGCCGATGACGAGCGCGATGACGAGCGCGGTGCTGCGCACCCACACGATCGGCACGCGATTCAGCAGGATGATCGTGCCGAGCACGAGGCCCGATAGCGTCAGGTTTTCCGCGCTCGCGAACGTGCCGTTGGCCATTGCGCCGAAACCGCCGCCCATGCTGATGAGGCCGACCTTGATCAGCGTCAGGCCGATCAGCAGCACGACGATGCCGGTGACGAGCGGCGTGATCAGGCGCTTCACGAACGGCAGGATGCGCGACACGCCCATCTCGACGAACGAGCCGGCGATCACGACGCCGAAGATCGCGGCCATCACGGTCTCGACCGGCGTGCCTTGCTTGACCATCAGGCTGCCGCCGGCGATCAGCGGGCCGACGAAGTTGAAGCTCGTGCCCTGGACGATCAGCAGGCCGGCGCCCAGCGGGCCGAAGCGCTTGCACTGGACGAAGGTGGCGATGCCGGAAATCACCAGCGACATCGACACGATCAGCGTCGTATCGCGGCTGGACACGCCGAGCGCCTGGCAGATCAGCAGGCCGGGCGTGACGATCGGCACGATGATCGCCAGCAGGTGCTGCAGCGCGGCGACGAAGGCGACCATCGGCGCCGGCCGGTCGTTCGGGCCGTAGACGAGGTCGCGGGCCGCTTCTGCGGCATCGGCGCCATGGGAGGCGGGTTGGGCGGTGGAGGCGGGTTGCATGGCGAGCGGGCCGGACGAGGTGGAAAGTGCGGCATTTTAGCCGAAGGGGCCGCCGCCGCCGGCGTGCGCCGGAAAGGCGGGGAG
>NZ_JPGM01000091.1:0-28525 GCF_000731655.1 Burkholderia sp. MSh2
CCCCGGCGCCGCCCCACCCGACCCGTTGCAGCAACCGTTGGAGTGGCGCCTCGCGCGCCAGCAAGCATGAAGAAACTGAAGCCGCCCCTGCGCCCCCCGCGCGACAAGGACCGCACGCCGCTGGTACGCGCCGGCGCGTTACTGCTGATGGCCGGCCTGCTGTACCTGCTGTGGCCGTCCGCCGAAACCGCCTGCCTCGCGATGGAGTCGGTCTTGCGCTGACGCGGCGCGTCCGGCCCCGCACTGCGCTATACTTGCGCGATGGAAACCCGACCCGCCTCGCCGAACGTGCATTGCTGGTGGCGCGCCTGACCCAGGCGGCCCGTTTCCTTTTGCATGTCCCGAACGTGATGCCGCCAGCGATGGCGGCATTCGTGTTTCTGGGCCGACATCATGGCTGGCGGTCTCGATAACCCGTAACAACGACCACCATGACCCAACCGTCCCGACCGATCATCCTTACCGGCGACCGCACGACCGGCCCGCTGCACCTCGGCCACTACATCGGCTCGCTGCGCGCGCGCGTGCAGATGCAGCACGAAGCGACGCAGTTCCTGCTGCTCGCCGACACGCAGGCATTGACCGACAACATGGGCCGCCGCCAGCGCGTCACCGACAACGTGATCGAGGTCGCGCTCGACTATCTCGCCGTCGGCATCGATCCGGCCATTTCGACGATCGTCGTGCAGTCGCAGGTGCCCGAGCTTGCCGAACTGTCGCAATACCTGCTCAACCTCGTGACGGTCGCGCGCCTCGAACGCAATCCGACCATCAAGGAAGAGATCCGCCTGCGCGGTTTCGAGCGCGACATCCCGGCCGGCTTCCTGACCTACCCGGTGAGCCAGGCGGCCGACATCACCGCGTTCAAGGCGACCCACGTGCCGGTCGGCGACGACCAGTTGCCGATGATCGAGCAGACCAACGAACTCGTGCGCCGCTTCAACGCGACCGTCGAGCAGCCGGTTCTGGTCGAATGCGAGGCCGTGCTGTCGTCGGTCACGCGGCTGCCGGGCATCGACGGCAAGGCGAAGATGAGCAAGTCGCTCGGCAACGCGATCACGCTCGGCTCGACGCCGGACGAGATCGCGCAGGCCGTGAAGGACATGTACACCGACCCGAACCATCTGCGCGTGAGCGATCCCGGCCAGGTCGAAGGCAACGTCGTGTTCACGTTCCTCGATGCGTTCGAGCCCGACGTCGCGAAGGTCGACGAGCTGAAGGCCCACTATCGCCGCGGCGGGCTCGGCGACAGCGTCGTCAAGCGCGTGCTGAACGAGCGGCTGCAGGCGCTGATCGAGCCGATCCGCACGCGCCGCCGCGAGTTCGAGACCGACAAGGCCGAGGTGATGGCGATCCTGAAGCGCGGCACGATGCACGCGCGGGATGTGGCGGGTGCGACGCTCGCGGAGGTGAAGGGCGCGATGGGGCTGAACTACTTCGATTGAGCGGCGCCGGCGACGCGAACGCATGAACGGGCCGCGGCCGGGCGGCCCGCACCGCGCGTCGCTTCACGTCACTTCATCTGCATCAGCTGAATCAGGTTCCCGCACGTGTCGTCGACGATCGCGACGCGTACGGGCCCCGCGTCCATCGGCTCCAGCATGAAGCGGACCCCGAGCGCCTTGAGCCGCGCGGACTCCGCGACGAGATCGTCGACCTGGAACGACGCCGCCGGAATGCCGTCCTCGTACAGCGCCTGCCGGTACGGCCCGACCGCGCGATGGGTGCCCGGCTCGAGCAGCAGCTCGGTGCCGTCGGGCTGGTCTTTCGACACCACGGTCAGCCAGCGGTACTCGCCCACCGGCACGTTGTTCTTCAGCCTGAACCCGAGCGTGTCGGTATAGAACGCCAACGCCTTGTCCTGGTCGTCGACGAAGAGGCTCGTCACGTAGATGCGCATCGCTCACACTCCTGAACCGGCAGCCGGTGAACGACCTCCACCCGGCCACGCCGAACGGTCCGCGCCGGCAAACCGCCCCACCTCTCGCTACACTGCATCTTCATCTTCGTCTTCGTCGATGACAAACGCGTAACCTCCGTCGATCTGCTGGCGCAGGTAGCCGTCGAAATCGTCCGCGATCACCGCGTAGCTGTCGGGATCGTGCAGGAAGCGCACGACCTGCCCGACCTTGCCGCCCGGCGCCGGATCGAAATCGACGTAGAGCTGCGACGTGCCGCCGTTGTTCATGCAATGCGAGAAGCACAGGCGGCGGCTCATGGGCAGCGCGACGTCGATGCGCGGATCGACGAGATTGCCGTCGTCGTTCGCGTCTTCGCCGTAGATGTCCGCGATGCTGTCGCGGTACTGCGCGCCTTCTTCGAGTACCTGCCCGGCGGACAGCAGGTAGTAAGGGTATTCGTAGACGTCGGAGCCCAGCACCAGCACGGTGACGGTCGTGTCGCCGTAGTCGCGCCAGTAGGTGCCGTCGAGCTTGCCGAGCAGTTCCAGCAGGCTGGCCGGGCACGCCGGATACGTCGCGCGCAGTGCGTCGAGCTGCGCGGGCGTCGCGCCGGTGGCGACGGCGAGCGCGGCGTTGTCGGCGTCGGGCAATGCCGCGCGCAGGCCGGCAAGATAGGTATCGACGAGGGTCATGGCGAACGATCCGGGAAACCGGCAGAAACGGGCACGTGCCATTCTAGCGCCCGCCGCAATCCACCCGTGTCCCGCCCGCCTACGTGATCTGGTACGTCGACGCCGCCACGAATTCCTCGGGTATCGGGCGGTCGCCGAGTTCGAGCACCGAGCGCTCGACCGTCCGCGTGATCGCATCGAGCGCCAGTGCGTTCGGCGCGAGGCCGAACGGCTCGGCCACCTCGTTCGCGATCGCTTCCAGCGCGATCAGCGTGTACGCGATGAACACGCAGATCAGCGGCGTGAAGAACTCCGTCGAATCGACCAGGCCGAACGGCAGCAGCACGCAATACGCGTACACGGTACGGTGCAGCAGCACGCTGTACGAGAACGGGATCGGCGTCGACAGGATGCGCTCGCAGCCGCCCACCGCCTTGCCGAGCTCGTCCAGCTGCGCGTCGAACATCCAGCAGGTCGCCTCGCTGCCGGGCGCGCGGCCCAGCGCACGGACGATGCCGCCGCGCAGCTCGTCGAGGATCGCGACGGGCTTGAAGCATTTGCGCGCGAGTGCGGCCGCGCGCTCCGCCCCCAGGATGCGCTGCAGATCCTCGGCCGGATCGGTATGGCGCAGCTGGTGCTTCAGCGCATACGTGAACGCGATCAGGAGATCGGCGAGCCGGTTGCGCTCCGCGTCGCCGACGCTGTCGGGCAGATAGCGGTTCAGTTGCGACGTCAAGGTACGCGCCGCGATCAGCAGGTTGCCCCACAGATGCCGCGCCTCCTTGAAGCGCTCGAAGCTCGCGTTGTTGCGAAACGCGAGGAAGATCGCGAGCGCCAGCCCGAACAGCGTGAACGGCGCGGTGTTGAGCGGAATCTTCTCGCCGAAGATGCGTCCGTTCGTGAAGACCGCCAGCGTGCTGACGATCGCCATGAACACGAGCTGCGGAATGATCGATTGCAGCACGGAGCCGTTCCACACGAACAGCATCCTGAGCCAGTTTTGTCGCGGTCTGACGATCATGATGTTTTCTCGACTGCCAAGGAAATGCGCCGGACGGCGCGCCGGCGCCCGATGCACAACGGCCCGCACGTGGCGGGCCGCTGTCGGACGGGTGCCGTGCCGCAAGCGCGCTGCGCGTGATGATACGCCCGCGCACGCCGCGCCCCGTCACATCGCCTGTCGCTCAGTGATAGCCGATGTCGCCCTCGCGCACCTTGCCGCGGAACACGCGGTACTGCATCGCGTTGTACACGAGGATGATCGGCAGCACGATCACCGTGCCGACGAGCGCGAACAGCTGGCTCGAATGGCTCGACGATGCGTCCCAGATCGTCAGCGACGGCGGCACGATGTTCGGCCAGATGCTGATCACGAGCCCCGTATAGCCGAGGAACACCAGCGCGAGCGTCAGCAGGAACGGCGTGGCCTCGTGCTCGCGCTTCACGGTGTGGAAGATGCCCCACACGCACGCGACGACGAGCACCGGCACCGGCAGGAACCAGCCGAGGTCGCCGCTGCCGAACCAGCGGTGCGCGACGGCCGGCAGCCCGATCACGGTCCACAGGCTCACCACGCCCATCACCGCGAGCAGCACGCCCGCGAGCGGCTTCATCAGCAGCCGCATCTTGCGCTGCAGCTCGCCGTCCACCTTCAGGATCAGCCAGCCGCAGCCGAGCGTCGCGTAGGTGACGAGCACGCCGATCCCGCACAGCAGGCTGAACGGCGACAGCCAGTCGAACGGGCCGCCCGCGAACTGGTTGTTCACGACCTTGATGCCCTGCAGCAGCGAACCGAGCACGATCCCCTGGCAGAACGCCGCGAGCGCGGAACCGCCGATGAACGCGAGATCCCACATGTGCTGCGTACGGGTGGCCTTCGCGCGCAGTTCGAACGCCGCGCCGCGGAAGATCAGGCCGACCAGCATCAGCACGAGCGGCAGGTAGTTCGCGGGCAGCAGCGTCGAATACACCACCGGGAACGCGCCGTACAGGCCCGCGCCGCCGAGCACCAGGAAGGTCTCGTTGCCGTCCCACACCGGCGCGACGGTGTCGAGCATCACCTGGCGCTCGGCTTTCGCGTCGAAGAACGGAAACAGCAGCCCGATGCCGAGATCGAAGCCGTCCAGCATCACGTAGATGAATACGCCGAGGCCGATGATCGCGGCCCATACGACAGGAAGATCGATTTGCATGGCTTACTCCGCCTCGGTCACGTTCAGCGGCGTGGACAGCGCGCTCTTGCGCAGCCCCGGATGCCGGTGCAGCTCGATGTATCCGGCCTGGGCGGCCGGCCCGCGCTTCATCAGTTTCAACATGTAATAGATACCCGTTCCGAACACCAGGAAGTACACGACCACGAAGATCAGCAGCGACACGCCCACCTGCTGCGCGCTGAGCGGCGCGACCGAATCGACGGTGCGCAGCACGCCGTACACGGTCCACGGCTGCCGCCCGACCTCGGTCGTGATCCAGCCGGCCAGCAGCGCGACGATGCCCGACGGCCCCATGCCGACCACGAGCCACTGGAACCAGCGCGTTTCATACAGGCGCCCGCCCTTTCTCAGCAGCAGCCCGAGCAACGCGGTGAGCAGCATCAGCATCCCGAGGCCGGCCATGATCCGGAAGGTCCAGAAGATGATCGGCGAATACGGGCGGTCCTGCGGCGCGAATTCCTTCAGGCCGCGAATCTCGCCGTCCCAGCTGTGCGTGAGGATCAGGCTGCCGAGGTGCGGCAACTGGATCGCATAGCGCGTGGTCTCGGCCTGCATGTCGGGCAGACCGACGAGGTTCAGCGCGGTGCCGCCCTTCTCGGTTTCCCACAGCCCCTCGATCGCCGCGATCTTCGCCGGCTGGTACTGACGCGTGTTCAGGCCGTGCGCATCGCCGGCGAGGATCTGGATCGGCGCGAGCACCAGCAGCATCCACAGCGCCATCGAGAAGCTGCGCTTGACCGGCTCGTCGCGCCGCCCCTTCAGCAGGTGCCACGCACCGCATGCGGCGACGATGAAGCCGGCGACGATGAAGGCCGCGATCGTCATGTGCACGAGGCGGTACGGGAACGACGGGTTGAATACGATCTTGAACCAGTCGACCGGCACGACGAGGCCGTTCTCGATCTTGTAGCCCTGCGGCGTCTGCATGAAGCTGTTCGACGCGAGAATCCAGAAGGTCGAGATCAGCGTGCCGACCGCGACCATCAGCGTCGCGAAGAAGTGCGCGCGCGGGCTCACGCGCTGCCAGCCGAACAGCATCACGCCGAGGAAGCCGGCTTCGAGGAAGAACGCCGTCAGCACCTCATAGGTGAGCAGCGGGCCCGTGACGTTGCCCGCGATGCGCGAGAAGCCGGCCCAGTTGGTGCCGAACTCGTACGCCATCACGACGCCGGAGACCACGCCCATTCCGAAGCCGATCGCGAAGATCTTCGACCAGAACTGGAACATGGATTTGTAAGCGGCATCGCCGGTGACGAGATAGCGCCATTCCAGCACCGCCAGGAAGCTCGCCATACCGATGCTGATCGCGGGAAACACGATGTGGAACGACACCGTGAACGCGAATTGCAATCGTGCGAGATGGAACGCATCGAAGATTTCCATGACCGTAATTTGCTCGTGGTTGTGAGGACGTCCGCCCGAAGCAGGAAATCGTGCGACGGCTTGGCGACAACACATGCGAACACAAACGGTCACTCGCATGGCGTCGAAGCGTGAATGACGATATCGCGTTTGCAACGATACTCGCAATCATGCCGGCGCGCGTCGAAACTGTGCTGCCTCCGGGGCCGGAGATGTGTGTACGGAAAACACATTTCGTGCCCGCTCGACGGTCAGCTGTACTGCTTTCCACACTGCAAGGCTGTGTATCCGGCCCGCTGTTCACTCCACTTAACATGTTATGCAACGCCTGCCCGTGGCGGTAGCGCGCCGTTCCGGCGCCCGCCCGGCAGCCTCGATGCCCGTCGTTCGGCGCACGCGCCGAGCCCGGCCGCACCGCCGGCCGATCCGTCTGGAGAAAACAAGCATGGAGCCCTGCACCCGTCGCGACGAGCCGACCGGCAGCACCGCGTGCCGCGTGATACGTCACCGTGCCGGCGACGCGCGCGACACCGTCGACCGCGTCGTCGACGAGACGCCGGTTGCACTCGTGTTCAACGGCATTTCGCACACGGTCATGATGGCGACGCCGATCGACCTCGACGCGTTCGGCCTCGGCTTCGCGCTGAGCGAGGGCATCGTCGAGCGCGCGTCCGACGTATTCGACATCGAAAGCGAATGCCGGCCCGGCAGCGCCGAGGTGCGGCTCACCGTGGCGCAGCAGACGTTCATGGCGCTGAAGGCGCACCGTCGCGCGCTGGCCGGCCGCACGGGCTGCGGCGTGTGCGGAATCGAAAGCATCGCGCAGCTCGACCTGCATCCGCCGCGCATCGCCGCCGCGGGCGCCGCGGCCGGCATCGGCCCCGACGCGGTCGCCCGCGCCGCCCGCGCATTGCCGGCCCGCCAGACGCTGATGCGCGAGACGGGCGGCATCCACGCGGCCGCGTGGTGCGACCGCGACGGCGCCGTGCTCGACGTGTTCGAGGACGTCGGCCGCCATAACGCGCTCGACAAGCTGATCGGGCATCTGGCGCGGCGCCGCGCCGACCTGCGCGCCGGCTTCGTGTTCCTGTCGAGTCGCGCGAGCTACGAGCTGGTGCGCAAGGCCGCGCGGGTCGGCATCCCGATGATCGCGACGATCTCCGCACCCACGTCGCTCGCGATCGATGTCGCCCGCGAAGCCGGCGTGCGTCTGCTCGGCTTCTGCCGCAACGACGGCTTCGTCGAATACGTGTCGCCCGACGCCCTTCACCCCGACCAACCGGCGCCGGCGCAACCGGCCCTCTCGTCATGAAACACCTGTCCGATTTCGATACCGCGCAGCGGCAGTTCGCCGGCGCATTCGCGCCGCTTTCCGCCTGCGCCGCCCTGCCGGTCGCCGACGCGGCCGGCCACGTGCTGGCCGCACCGCTGACCGCCGTGCTCGACCAGCCGCCGGCCGACCAGAGCGCGATGGACGGCTATGCGGTGCGTCACGCGGATCTCGCGCACGGCGAGCCGCTGCGCGTCGCGCAGCGCTGCTACGCGGGCGACGTTCCGGCGCCGCTGGCCGCCCGCACGGCCGCGCGCATCTTCACCGGCAGCCTGATTCCGCCCGGCGCGGACACCGTCGTGATGCAGGAGCACGCCCGCGAACAGGAAGGATGGGTCACGTTCGACGCGCCGCAGCGCGGCGGCTCGCACATCCGGCGCCGCGGCGAGGAAGTGCGCGCCGGCGACCTGCTCGTGCCGGCCGGCGTGCGGCTCGGCGCGATGCACGTCGGCGTGGCCGCCGCCCAGGGTTTCGCGCACGTCGACGTGCGCCCGGCGCTGCGCGTCGGCCTCCTGACGACCGGCGACGAACTCGTCGCGTGCGGCGAGCCGCGTGCGCCGCAGCAGATCTACAACAGCAATGCGCCGATGCTTGCCGCGCTGGTAGCCGGAACCGGTGCCGGCGTCGCCATGCGGCTGCATGCGGCCGACACGGCGCCGGCCGTCGATCGCGCGCTGCGCGAGCTGCACGCGCAGTGCGATCTCGTAATCTGCGTCGGCGGCGCATCGGTCGGCGACAAGGACCTGCTGCGCCCCGCGCTGGCCGCGCTCGGCGCATCGTTCGTCGTGACCGGCGTGCGGATGAAACCCGGCAAGCCGGTCGCGCTCGCACGACTCGACACGCGGCCCGTGGTGCTGCTGCCCGGCAATCCGGGCGCCGCGATGACCGCGTTCGCGCTGTTCGTCGCGCCGCTGATCCGCCGCCTGCAGGGTCGCGACGCGTGCCTGCCGGCCGTGCCGTCGCTGCCGATCGACACCGGCTTCGAGCCGGATGCGCAGCGCGAGCGCTTCGTACGCGTGCGCTGCGCCGTCGGCGCCGACCGCGCGCCCGTGCTCGACACGCTGCGCCAGCAAGGCGCCGGCACGCTGCAGTCGCTCGTCCAGGCGAGCGGGCTCGCGCGGCTGCCGGCCGGGCGCGCGATCGCGCGCGGCGACACGGTTCCGTACTACGAATTCGCGCACTGGCTCGCATGATCGTGACGAACTGTATTCCTGCGATTCGGGCGCGATTGTGCCTCTGCCGGAAAAACCCGGCGGACTATCCTCACGATGACGCTCGTCACGACCCGCGCACCGACCTGTCGGCAACCGCGCGGCCGGCCGGCGACGCCGCCACGCTTACTCCATGCAGGCCGACGAACCGATCGTGAATGCCATCGCTTCCGCCGCGCCGGCCACCGCCGCCGCGCCATCCGGCGGCGCATCGCCCGGCGCCCTTCCCCGCCCGTCCGACACGCTCGGCCGCCCGCTGCGCGACCTGCGCCTGTCCGTCATCGATCAATGCAATTTCCGCTGCGGCTACTGCATGCCGCGCGAAGACTTCGGCGCCGACTATGCGTTCATGCCGTCGTCCGATCGGCTGTCGTTCGCGCAGCTGGAAAAGATCGCGCGCGCATTCACGTCGCTCGGCGTCGAGAAAATCCGCATCACCGGCGGCGAGCCGCTGCTGCGCCGCAACCTCGAGGCGCTGATCGAGCGGCTCGCCGCGCTGACGACCGTCGACGGCAAGCCCGTCGAGATCGCGCTGACCACCAACGGCTCGCTGCTCGCCGCGAAGGCGCGCGCGCTGCGCGATGCGGGGCTGTCGCGCGTGACCGTGAGCCTCGACGCGCTCGACGATGCGGCGTTCCGCCGGATGAGCGACGCCGACGTGCCCGTGTCGCGCGTGCTGGCCGGCATCGAGGCCGCGCAGGCCGTCGGGCTCGCGCCGGTGAAGGTCAACGCGGTGATCGAGCGAGGCGCGAACGAGGACCAGATCCTGCCGCTCGTGCGCCACTTCCGGCATACGGGCGTGGCCGTGCGCTTCATCGAATACATGGACGTCGGCGGCGCGAGCTTCTGGTCCGGCGACAAGGTGGTGCCGGCCGCGCGGATGCGCGAACTGATCGACGCGCACTATCCGCTCGTGCTCGTCGGCGAACCGGGGCACGACGCCACCGCGATCCGTTGCGCGCACATCGACGGCGCGGGCGAAGTCGGCTTCATCGCGAGCGTGTCGCACCCGTTCTGCGGCACCTGCTCGCGCGCACGCGTGTCGGCCGACGGGCAGCTCTATACGTGCCTGTTCGCGACGCAGGGCACCGACCTGCGGCCGTGGCTCGACGAGGCCGCCTCGACCGACGCGCTCGCGGCCGCCGTGCGCGAGCGCTGGACGCGACGCGACGACCGCTATTCCGAGCGCCGGGCCGCACGGCCGGCCCGCGCGCCGGGCAAGACCTATCCGACCGTGCGCATGTCGCTCGTCGGCGGCTGACCGGCCGCCGCGCGACACGGGACGCACCGCCTACAGGAGAACCCGTCATGACGACCTTCACCGAATCCCGCGCCGGGCTGCCGGACGAACCGCCGCGCGCCGGCAGCCACCCGCCTCCCGCCGATGCGGCCGAGCCGCACGCCGGGCCGCCGCCCGCGATTGCCGCCGGCTTCGAGGTGCGCGTGCAGTACGCCGCGATCGACGCGGGGGCGGAGCTGGCGCCGATCGTTCGCAATCCGAATGTCGGCGCGGTCGTGAACTTCCTCGGCGTCGTGCGCAAGGAAGGCGACGTCGACGACGTCGTCGCCCTGGAGGTCGAGCACTACCCGACGATGACCGAACAGGCGCTGTGGAGCATCGTCGAGGAAGCCAGCGCGCGCTGGCGGCTCGAAGCGGTCAGGATCGTGCACCGCGTCGGCCGCATTCCGCTCGGCCAGGCGGTGGTGCTGGTCGTGGTCGCCGCCGCGCATCGCGGGTCCGCGTTCGATGCGTGCGAATTCCTGATGGACTTCCTGAAGACCCATGCGCCGTTCTGGAAGAAGGAGATTCGCCACGACGGCGAATCCGGCTGGGTGGAGGCGAAGGCGCACGACGACCAGGCAATGCGGCGCTGGGGCTGACCGCGCCCGCTCCGCGGGTTCCGATTCCGCCGATTCCATTGAAGACATCGCAATGAAACTGACGATCAAATACTTCGCAAGCATTCGCGAACGGCTCGAACGCGACGAGGAAACCGTCGAGGTCGATGCGCGCGAGCTTACCGTCGACGCGCTGCGCGGCACGCTGGCCGCGCGCGACGCACGCAGCGCGGACGCGTTGCGGATGGACCGCCCCGTGCGGGCGGCCGTGAATCTCGAGATGGTGGCCGGGGATTTCGTCGTGCGCGAAGACAGCGAGGTCGCGTTCTTTCCGCCGGTGACGGGCGGCTGACGTCACGCCTGCCGCGCGACGCCCCGTCTCGCGCGCTCCGGCGAGCGGCGGCGGCGCGGATCGCGACGCCTCACGAACCGCTGGCGGCCCGCCGGAATTCCGACGGCGACCGGCCTTCCCAGCGGATGAACGCCCGCCGGAAATTCCCGAGGCTGTCGTAGCCGAGCAGGAAGGCGATTTCCTGCAGACTGAGCTTGTTCGACCGCACGCTCTCGACCGCCAGCGTATGGCGCACGCTCTCGAGTATCTCGCGATACGACGTCCCGTCGTCGGCCAGGCGCCGATGCAGCGTGCGCGGCGTCATGTTCAGCAATTGCGCGGTCAGCTGTTGCGACGGGAACGCGCCCGCCTTCTCGAGCATCAGCCGCCGGACCCGGGAAGGCAGCGCATGCTGCCGGCTCAGGTTCGCGAGCTCGGTCTGGCAGATGCGCACCGCCTCCGTCAACGCGCAAGCGTTGCTGCTGCCGAGCGGCCGGTCGAGATCGCCGGCCCGGAAGTCCAGGCCCGCCCAGTTCAGGCCGTAACGGACGTCGCAGCCGAACAGCTCCCCCGCCAGGGTCGCATAGCCGGGCACGTCGAACGGAAACGCCACGAATGACGCGGGGCTCGCTCCCCGCGTGAGGTAGTCGAGCAGGTTCTTGATCGTCAACACGATCGCTTCCATCACCGGCTGCCGGATCGCGTCGAGCGGGTAACCGTCGACGAACGCGAGACGTGCGTGTTCGCCCGCGATCTCGAGCTTCGCGGAAACGAGGGTGGTCCGCACCTGCACGAAGCGCTCGATGAGTTCGAGGGCCTGTCGCAGCGTCACGCTGTTCGTGATCGCATAACCCAGTATCCCGTGACTGCCGACGCGCAGGCGCTCCCCGACGAGCAGCCCGAACGCCGGCTCGCCGGTCGCGGCGATGGCATCGCTCACCAGCCGCTTGAATGCATCGAAGGACAGGCCCTGGACGGTCAGTTCGCCGTTCGCGCCGGGGCGCTGCAATTGCACGAACCAGTCGGGCAGGCGTGCGCCCATCCGGACGACCTGGTCCGAGATTTGAAGCGCGTAGTGCGGTTGAAGGAAAAAGTCCGTCTCGGACATGTCGGACATCCTCGCTGGGTGACGGACCTCAATTGACCTCAAATGCGCCATCGATGTCAATTCGAGCACTCCCGCACCGGCGGCCGGTTCCCTACGATGAACGCACCTCAATCGTGCCGACCGGAAGGAAACATGCTCAGGTTCCTGACAAAGCCCAAGACTGTGACAGCCGTCGTCAACGGGCGCGCCATCGCCGTCCAGCCGGGGGAAACGCTGCTGCAGGCAGCGTTGCGCCACGGCCTCGACTTTCCGCACAGCTGCCGTGTCGGCGGATGCGCGACCTGCAAGTGCCGGCTGATCGACGGCCGCGTGAAGGAACTCACGCAAACCGGATACATCCTGTCGGACGAGGACCTCGATCAGGGCTTCATCCTGGCCTGCCAGAGCGTCCCGCGATCGGACGTCAGCATCGCCGTCGACATGAGCCGCAACGGCGAGCGGCGCACGGTCGGCGGCCGCGTGACCGGCCAGGACCGGCTGACGCACGACATCCTGCGCCTGCGCATCCAGCTCGACGAAGCGCTTCCGTACAAGGCCGGACAGCATGCGCGGCTGTCCATCGCATCCCTGCCCGGCGAGGCGCGCAGCTACTCGTTCGCGACGCGGGTGCGGCCGGACGCGCAGGCGGTGTTTTTCGTGCGCCGGGTGCCCGGCGGCCTGTTCTCCGGTCACGTGCACGCGCACGATCTCGTCGGCACGACCGCGACCGTCGAAGGCCCGCTCGGCGATTTCTGGATGCGCCCCGCCGCCGCTCCGCTGCTCCTGATCGCCGGCGGCAGCGGGCTCGCGCCCGTACTGGCGCTGCTGGAAGACGGCGCGGCGGCGCGCGTGGCGCGCCCGGTCACGCTGCTGTTCGGCGCGCGCACGCAGCGCGATCTGTACGCGCTCGACACGATTGCCGATCTCGCGCGCCGCTGGCACGACCGCTTCGACTTCCTGCCGATCCTGTCCGAGGAGCCGCCCGATTCGTCGTGGCGAGGCGCACGCGGCCTCGTCACCGACGGCATCGCCGGCGACCTGCCGGCCGATGCGCATGCCTACCTGTGCGGGCCGCCCCGGATGATCGACGCGGCCACCGACCTGCTGACGGCGCGCGGCCTTGCCCGCGCGCACATTCACGCGGATCGGTTCGCCACGCAACACGATGTGCAGGCAGTCGCCTGAATTCCAATATCCATCCGAAGGAGGAGACGTTCCCATGCATCACTACCTGAAGTATTTTCTGTTCCACCTGGTCGGCCTCTCGTCGGTCGTCGCGTTCATCGCGGGAGGCGCGTGGATCACGATCGACCTCGTCGCGATCCTCGCGTTCTACATCGTCGGCGACGCGATAGGCGGCGACGACACGTCGACGCCCGTCCTGCGCCATCCCGGCATCCTGACGTTTCAGCTCTGGATGGCGCTGCCGCTGCTGTCGCTGATCGTGTTCGCGTCGGTCTGGTCGATGGCCGGCGCCGATCCGCTCGGATTCGGCGCGCTGATCGAACGACTGACCGGATACGACGCGCTGGCCGCGCGCGCGGCGGCGAACCCGGCGCACCATGTGTCCGGCGTCGTGCTGACCGGCCTGATGATCGGCATGATCGGCACCATTCCCGCGCACGAGCTGACCCATCGCACGTGGGACCGGATGTCGATGTTCATCGGCCGCTGGCTGCTCGCGTTCAGCTTCGATACGGTCTTCTCGATCGAGCACGTGTACGGGCACCATCGCTACGTGTCCACCACCGAAGACCCCGCGACGGCGCCGCGCGGCCGCAACGTGTATGTCCACGTCCTCGTGTCGACGGTCAAGGGCAACGTCAGCGCGTGGAAGATCGAGGCGAAACGCCTGAAGCGGGCCGGGCACGGGCGGCTGACGCCGTTCAACGCGGTCATTCGCGGCCACCTGATGAGCGTGCTGCTGCTCGCGGGCGCGTGGAGCGCCGGCGGATACAGGACGGGCGTCTACTTCCTGCTCTGCGCGCTGTGGGGCAAGGCGCTGCTGGAAATCGTCAACTACATGGAGCACTACGGCATCGTTCGCGATCCGGGCACGCCGGTCCAGCCGCGTCACTCGTGGAATACCAATCGACGCATCAGTTCGTGGTCCATGTTCAACCTGACGCGCCATTCGCATCATCACGCGCAGGGCGAAGTGCCTTATCAGGATCTCAAACCGTTTTCCGACGCCCCGATGATGATCGGCGGCTACCTGACGACGATCGTCGTCGCGATGCTCCCGCCGCTCTGGCACCGGCTGATGACGCCGAAGGTGCTCGCCTGGGATCGCGTCCATGCGACCGACCCGGAGCGACGTCTCGCGGCCGCCGCCAATGCCCGCAGCGGCGTGGCCGGGTTCGCGACCGCGACGTGAGTCGCGCCGGGCGCGCCCGCTTCCGGGCGAATGCGATCCGCCGGGCGGACCTGCGCACACGGGGCGTCGGGCGATGTCGCATCAGGTTCGGACATCGTGCACGCCGGTGTCGCATGGCGCGGACCGAGGACTGGACGGAGCCGGCAGCGATGCGGCCCGGCCATGCCCGAACGCCCCGTCTTCGACGCCTGGCAAGCCGGCGGATTTGCTATCGAGCAGTGCAATTCACGCGTAGGGCATCGGGAATCCCTCCGTCACTCGGGAAGCGCGGCCAGCGCATTGACCGCGGATGCCGCGGCGGGCCAGCCGGCGTAAAACGCGAGGTGGGTCAACAACTCGCGCAGTCCGCGTTTCATCACGCCGTCGGCAATGGCCTTTTGCCTGTGTCCGCTCAACTGGTGTAGCGACAGGATCGATCTGACACGACGAGACTCAGGATGAGTCTCGCTGAACCCCGCATCTTTCGTGCCATAATTCCGCCGGCCTCCCGCCAATTCGAATTGGATGGTGTCTCGGCGACCACAACGCATCGCATCAGCCCGATGCGGGGTCGCCGTGCAATGCCCGACAGACGGAAATGTCTGATTTGCACTGCAAATGACACTAGCGGCGGCATCAAATACGTGCTTCTTCGCAGACGGGTAAAGCCGTGCGTCTTAGATAAACCCATGGCATTGGAATGCAGTATAAAAATAACTTCGATTTCTTGCGGCTGCTCGCCGCTTTCATGGTGCTGTTCAGCCATCAGTTCGCACTGCTGGGCAGACCCCAGCCGGTCCTCGACTCGAATCTGGAGCTTGGCGCCCTGGGTGTTTCGATCTTTTTCTCAATCAGCGGCTATCTCGTCGTCCAGAGCTGGCAGCGAGATCCAAACCTGATCCGCTTTGCACTGAAGCGCTTCCTCCGGATTTGGCCGGGGTTATTCGTCGTCACTACCCTGGCCGCGTTCGTGGTCGGCCCGATCGTTTCCGAGCTGGAAGTCTCCGAGTACTTCCAGGATTCGCTGGTTGTTCGATATATGGACAATCTGCGCCTCCGGATGAACTACCAGTTGCCCGGCGTATTCGTAAACAACCCATTCCCCAATGCGGTAAACGGATCGACGTGGACAATCCCGATCGAAGTCAGATGGTATGTCTACCTGGCTATCGCAGGCGCGCTGACGCTTGTCGGACGACGTCACATCGTCCTGCTCGCGGTCATCGCGTTTGTTATCTATCACTTCGGCATTTACGGTGCGGAAACCAACCCGAACCGGGTGCCCAACAGAGAATACGGGCTGTACTTCTGCTTCGGTGCGCTCATGGGGTTGTACCGGGACAAATGGAAATCGCAGCGGCTTGCGTGGGCCGCCCTCATTGCACTTGCCGGCATCTCGACGTACTTCATGGGGCAGCAGCTCCTGGGCACCCTCGTCACCCTTGCCCCGCTGACCGTCATGCTTGGGGATGCGTCCACGACATTTCTCAGGCGCTTCGGCCGATTCGGCGATCTGTCCTATGGCGTATATATCTACGCCTTCGTCGTGCAGCAAACGCTTGTCTGGTATTTCGGCGCCGAGTTGTCATTTGCCGCCCACTTCACGATGGCGACGGCGATCACACTGGGGTTCGCCTGGCTGTCATGGCACCTGGTTGAAAAACCCGTGCTGGCGTTCAAGAGTGCCGCTCCGTCGAGCCAGCGCATGGCCTGGTTCTGATGCCGGAGGGGTCGGGCATCGACAGGCGCTCAACGCCTGTCGAATCTCGGGATGGTCATTGGCGCCGACAGTGACGTTGCGCTTGCCGGTGCGCATCGCGGATGCCGGGAATCCGTATTCCCCGACTGGAAACGGCGCGCCGCCTTCCGTCTCCCGGTATGGCGGATCGCAGCAGAGGATCGTGTGCGGTCGGTCGTACCGCTTGCTTCATCACTGCCCGGGACGGCTCCGGCGCGGCGGAGCCATCACGCCTTACCCATCACCGCGAGGTAGTCGTAGCGGTCGCCACGATAAAACGACCGCGTCAGCTCGAGCGGCCGCCCCTCGACCGAGAACGAGCGGCGCTCGATATGCAGCACCGGATCGCCGCCACGAATGCCGAGCAACTCGGCATCGAGCCCGGACGCCAGCTCCGCGCGCAGCCGCTGCAGCGCCCTCACCGGGCAGATGCCGGCGGCATTCAACGCGCCGTACAGCGAATCGCCGAACTCCAGGTTGCCGCCGAGCAGGTCGGCGGCCAGCACGGCGCGCTCGACGGCCATCGGCACGGCATCCGCGGTCCTGACCCGCTCCAGGTGCATGACGACCGAATCCGGCGCGAGCCCCAGCGCGAGCGACTCCTCCGGGGTCGGGCGGCGCAGTTCGCGCTTGACCCAGTGCGACCCCGGGCGGAAACCGCGCCGGAGCATGTCGTCCGAGAAGCTGGTGATCTCGGTCAGCGGCTGCTCGACGCGCGCGGAAACGAAGGTCCCCGCGCCCTGCCGCGCCTCGACGAGCCCCTGGCGGATCAGTTCCTCGATCGCGCGCCGCACGGTGTCGCGCGACACCTGCAACTGCGCGGCCAGCTCCCGCTCCGGCGGGAAGCTCTCGCCGGTCTTCATCGTGCCGTCGACGATGATCGCGCGCAGCATCCGGGCCAGCCGCGAGGCGATCGGCATTCTCGCGCCGCCCGGCGACGGCGCATGCAGCTCGGCGACCTGCGACGCGCCGAACAGGCGCGCGTCGGGTTGCGGGTCGAGCGAAAGAAGGTCATCCAGGCGGCGTTCCGTCATCGATACACTAGAAAAGGTCAGGATTGAACAGGCGACGCGGTGCGACGCACGGCGTCAGGACGGCTTGCGCGACTGCAGCGCGCGATGAATCGATCCGCCATGCTCGACGGACAGCGCTTCGGCCTCGCCGCAGCTCAAGCCGGCCAGCAGCATCAGTATCGCGATCCGCGGGCGGTTGCCCGCTTCCGCCAGCGTCCGCGCCGCGACGTCCGGCGCGACGCCCGCCGCTTGCGCGACGATCGATTGCGCGCGGAGCTGCAGCTTGTGATTGTGCACCTGCAGGTCGACCATCAGATTGCCATAGGTCTTGCCGAGCGCGACCATCGACAGCGTCGACAGCATGTTACAGACCATCTTCTGGACGGTTCCGGCCTTCAGGCGCGTGGATCCCGCCAGGATCTCCGGGCCGCAGTCCACTTCGATCGCGACATCGGCAACGGCGCCGACCTCGCTCCCGCCGTTGCACGCCACCGATACCGTGCGGCAGCCGATGTGCCGCGCATAACGCAGCGCGCCGATCACGTAGGGCGTGCGGCCGCTCGCGCTCAGCCCGACGACCACGTCCTCGCACCGCAGCGCGATGTCCTGCAGGTCCGCCTGCCCCTTTTCCGCGGAATCCTCGACGCCCTCGGATACGCCGACGAAGCCGCCCGCGACGATGCCCACGACTTCCCGCGGCGACATGCCGAAGGTCGGCTGGCATTCCAGCGCATCGAGATAGCCGATCCGGCCGCTGTTGCCCGCGCCGATGTAGACGAGCCGGCCGCCCGTGCGCAGCGCCTGCGCGACCGCCCGCACCCCCGCCGCGATGGATGGCAGCGCGCGTGCCACGCACGGCGCGATGAACGCATCCTCGCGATTCATCAACGCCACGCCTTCCTCGATGCCGAGCTGGTCGAGGTTGGCGCTGAAGACGTTGGGCTGCTCGGTGATCAGACGATCCAGCGGCATGACGACGCTCCACAGGTTGGGTGAGAGATGGAGTCGATCATAATTGGTATGGCATTGGTTGTAAATCGAGAATTCATCCGATGCGATGACGGCAGCGGCGTCGACTTTGGCGAATCCTCTTGCGAAACACCGATAATTCATTGATAACACGCATATTTTCTCTTGAACGCGGCCAGTTCCATCATCCTGACCCCGTTATCTCCAACGCTGGAAAGCTATCCACCAATCCCTTGGACAGCTTCTAAAAAACTACCTATTGCCAACCATTATATGTATTGGTACGTTCCAATTTATCGACAGTTCACTGTATCCGCCTCCGAATCGGGGCGGTTCGGTCTTTCACGGGAGCAGGCATGGCGGCGGACACGACAGAGCGGTTCAGGGCATTGGCCCACGCGATTCTCGGTGCAATCGGCGGCGCACGGAACGTGCGCCACCACACGCATTGCATGACGCGACTGCGCGTCAGCCTCGCCGATCCCGCGCTCGCCGATCCGGCCGCGTTGCGGCAACTGCCCGGCGTGCTGGGCGTGGTGAGCGGCGATCCGCTGCAGGTGGTCATCGGTCCGGGCACCGTCAAGCAGGTATGGAGCGCGTTCGCGCAGGCATTGAGCGAACACGATGCGAGCGGCGCGCCCTCGCCGGCCGATGCGCCGGCCGCCCCGCCGCCCGCGCCCGCGAAGCGCGGCAACCACGCCGTGCGCGGCTTCCTGCGCCGCATCGCCGCGATCTTCACGCCGCTGATCCCCGCGCTGGTCGGCGCGGGGCTGATCAACGCGCTCGGCGGCCTGCTGCTGCTGTGGGCCAGGCATTCACCGCCCGACAGCGCCGGCGACCTCGCCTTTCTCGCGACCGTCGCGTCGACGATCGGCACGGCGTTCTTCGCATTCCTGGTGATCCAGGTCGGCATGAATGCGGCGCGCGAATTCGACGGCACGCCGAGCCTCGGCGGCGCGGCCGCGAGCGTGATGATCGTGCCGGCGCTGACCAAGCTCCCCGCGTTCACGCTGCCGCTCCTCGGCGAGATCGTGCTGCGGCCCGGCCAGGGCGGGCTGATGGGCGCGCTGCTGGCCGGCGCGCTGGTCGCGCTGGTCGAGCGCAAGCTGCGCACCCGCATCCCGCCGGCGATCGAGACGCTGGTGACGCCGACGGTGTCGCTGCTCGTCGCCGGCGTCGCGACGCTGTTCGTGCTCATGCCGGTGGCCGACGTGCTGACGAACGGCGTCAGCAAGATCACCACGCTGCTGCTGAACGTCGGCGGCATGCCGGCCGCGTTCGTGCTCGCCGCGTCGTTCGTGGGCCTCCTGATGTTCGGCCTGCATCAGGCGCTGATCCCGATTCATGCGCAGCTCATCGCGCAATACGGCTTCACGGCGCTGTTCCCGATCCTCGCGATGTCCGGCTGCGGACAGGCCGGCGCCGCCTTCGCGCTCTATTTCCGCGTGAAGGATGCGGGCCTGAAACAGCGGATCCGCGACACGCTGCCGACCTGCATGCTGGGCGTCTCCGAGCCGCTGCTGTACAGCGTCACGCTGCCGCTCGGCCGCCCGCTCGTCACGTCGTCGATCGGCGGCGGCATCGGCGCGCTCGTGCTCGGATACTTCGCCAGCCACGGCGACTTCGTGGGCGCGACCACGATCGGCCCCGCCAACCTGATGCTGATCCCGCTCGTCACGGGCCCGATGGGCCTGGGCAGCAGCGTCGCGGTCTACTGTCTCGCGACGGCGACGGCCTATGCGTCGGCGTTCGTGCTCACGTGGTTCTTCGGGCTGACGCAGGATCAGCGCCGGCAGTTCGTCCGGCCCGCCGCACCCCGCCCGGCGCCGCGCGCCGACGGGCCGCTGCCGGTGCAGCAGCCGCGCTGAGCGCACCCGGCAGTCGTGCGGAAAGGCGGTCGTGCCAGGGGGGAACGGCCGCTTCTTTATCGCCCTATTAAATATGGATAGCTAAATAAATGAAAAGCCGAATCGCCTTCGCGGTCGCGTGCTTCGTGACGACACTCGCGCATGCGCAATCGAACGTCCTGCTGTGGGGACGCCTGGGCGGCGACGTCCAGTACACGAGCGGCGTGCAGACGCCGCACGGGCTCGCGTCCCGCTGGTCGGAAGGCAGCGACTGGGGCGTCAACATCATCGGCCTGAAGGGCACGGAAGACCTGGGGAACGGCAATCACGCGCTGTTCTGGCTCGAATCGGCGTTCACGCCGACCGGCTCGCTGGTCGCCGGGCTGATCTTCCAGCGCGCGGCCTGGGTCGGGCTGAAGAACGACACCTACGGCACGATCCGGTTCGGCCAGGGGCCGATGCTCAACAACTACGTCTGGGAATACGACCCGCTGCTCGAGGAGAACTTCGGCGCGCAATCGTTCGTCGCGTACCGCAACGGCTCGCGCCTCTCCAACGGCATCCGCTACCTGTCGCCGGACCTGAACGGCTTCTCGTTCGACGCGGAGCTGAACCTCGGCAACAGCCCGACCAGTTTCAATGCGGGCGATCCGGCCAACGCGGGCAAGGCCGGCCGCGCGGACGGCGTCAGCGGCGCCTACACGCGCGGCGATTTCCAGGTGCGGGTGGTCTGGGACGAGATCCGCAACGCGCAGGGCATCGAGAACAACCTGTTCAGTTACTCGCGCGAGCTGTTCGTCGGCGTGCGCGACCGGTTCGGCCCGTTTCGCGTGCAGGCCGCGTACACGCACTACTCCGCGCCGGATACGCCGGCCGGCCTGTCCGACCGCGCCGACCTCTGGTGGGCCGGCCTCACGTACGACGTGAATCCGTTTTTCCACCTGCAGGGCGCGGCCTACACGATGAAGGTCGGCCCCGGTAAATGGACCGCCGATCACGACGGCGAATCGCGCGTGACGATGGTCGGCGTCGGCTGCATGTACGACCTGTCGAAGCGGACGTTCCTGTACAGCATGGCGGCGCACGTGTTCAACAGCGCCAACGCGAATTTCGGCGTCAATCCGCAGAGCCCGGGGCTCGGGCCGATGAACGCCGGCTGGGGCACGAACCCGGCGCCGGGTCACGGACAGACCGGCGTCTATGCCGGCATCGAAACGATGTTCTAGCCGGCGCGACCGGCGCGGTAACGGCGCCGCACGCCATGTTCCTTCCACTTGCCTACCAGGAGTCCAGCCATGTCATTCCGATCCCTCCGCCGGCGCGCGACGATCGCCGCAAGCGTCGGCGCCGCAGCCCTGATCGCACTGGCGCTCGCCCGGCCGTTCGATGCCGGCGCGGCAGCGTCGTTTACCGTCCTGGACGACACGGCCTACGCCGACGTCACGATCGGTCACGGCGCGATCAAGACCAATTTCATCCCGGCCCGATACTGCCAGCCGCTCACGTACGATGCGTCGACGGGCAAGGTCAAGCTGCCGTCGCAGAGCGACTGGGTAGCGCTGGTCAACACCTACGACCCGACGCCGGCCGATTCGGCCGGCTACCTCGTGCTCGACTGCGAGAAGCTGTACCTGACCGGCAGCACGGCGACGATCGCCAACCGGTTCGCGATCCTCAAGCAGCTTCAGCAGTGGACCCAGGAGATTCGCCCGAACCGCGTGCTCGGGTGGTACGGGCTCGCGAACGCGGCCAACATCAGCACGGTGGACCCGGCCAGCGCCTATCGCGACATCGCGCAGCTGATGGATCTCAACAACGGCCAGACCGCCTATTTCCCGAGCGAATACGTGAAAGCCAACGGCACCTCGCCGTACACGGGCGCGGCATGGGCGTCGCAGCTCAACACCGACCTCGCGACGACGGGAACGATCGATCGCCAGAGCAGCACGGGTGCGCACCCGGCCTTTCCGTACATCTGGCCGCAGTACTACGACCAGAACACGACGCTGATCCCGGCCTCGACCTGGCAGAGCATGCTGAACACGATCCGCAGCACCACCGCGGCCGGGCTGATCATCTGGGGCGGCCAGAATCCCGCCGTCGAATACGACGCGAACAACGACGGGAACGGCCCGTGGGTGGCGGTCACGCAGGCGTTTCTCGACAGCCTCTGATCCACGCACGTCCCGGCCTCGCGGGGCCCTGTCCGGCCGGTTGCGTCAGGACGGGGCGCCCGCGCGCCGGGCCGCGCGCACGGGCGGCAGGTCGGCGCGCGGCGTTTCCCGCGCCGGCGTCGCCCGGTATCCGTACGCCGGGCAGGCGCACGGCACCGCGTGCCGCGCGCGGATACCCGGGGCCGCGACGTGCCGGAACCTTGGAGCCGACGGGTTCGACACGGGGCCGCGGCCCTCGTCGCGATCGGCTTACCACTGATACTTCGCCGTACCCAGCGCGCCGATCTTCGAGCCGTAGTAGCACGCGCCGCCCGAGCAGTACGCGACGTAGGTCCGATTCGTCAGGTTGGTCGCGTTGAGCGCGAATTTCCAGTTGCCGATGTCGTAATGCACGGCCGCATCGAGCAGCACCACGCTGCTGACGTCGAAGGTGTTGGCCGTATCGCCCGCCGACATGCCCAGGTAGCGCACCCCGCCGCCGAAGCCCAGGCCGCGCAGCGGCCCACCGTGCAGCGTGTAGTCGGCCCAGATGCTGGCCATGTTGCGCGGGGCGAAGGTCGGACGCTTGCCGACTTGCGACGCCGTGTTCGACTTCAGGACGACCTGGTTCAGATACGTATACGAGCCGAGAATCGCGAGCGCGTCGGTGAGCTGCACGCGGCCCTCGAGTTCGAGGCCGCGCGAGCGCACTTCGCCGGTCTGCACCGAATAGCCGGGGTGATTCAGGTCGGCGGTCGTGACGTTGTGCTGCGTGAGATCGAACAGCGCCGCCGAATAGAGCGCGCGATAGCTCGTCGGCTGATACTTCACGCCCACCTCGTACTCCTGCCCGGTGGTCGGCACCAGCGCCTGGCCCGCGAAGTTCACGCCGGTGGTCGGCTGGAACGACTTCGCGTACGAGAAGTACGGCGCGATGCCGTTGTCGAACAGATACGACAGGCCGCCGCGCCACGTGAACGCATGCGGCGTCTGGTTCTGCAGGCTCGAGGTCGAGCCGCTCGTCTGGATGTTGGTCGAGGTCCAGTCGTTGCGGATGCCGAGCGTGAGCAGCCAGCGGCGATACTCGATCTGGTCCTGCAGATAGACGCCGAGCTGGTCGGTCGCGGTGTCGACACGCTTGGTCGTCTTCGTGATCCGGCCAAGCGCCGAGAAGTCCGGGTTGAACGGGTCGAGTGTGCCGATGGCGCCCGAACCCGAATTCGTGCCGCTCAGCAGCCGCTGATAGTCGACGCCGAAGAGCACCGTCTGCTTGACGTCGCCGGTCGAGAATCTCGCCTCGAGCTGGTTGTCCATCGCGAACTGGCTCAGGTGCTCGCGGTCGAGGAACGCGTTCATCGTGAGCACCGACTGGTTCGTGCCCGCCTTCCAGGTGCCGAAGTACGACTGATGGTAGTCGACGTCGTCGTGCATGTAGCGCGCGTTCGAGCGGAAGGTGAAGGCATTGCCGAGCTTCTGCTCGAACCTGTAGCCGAACGCGTACTGCGTGCGGCGGAAGTAGTCGTCGTCCGGATTGCCGACGTAGGTGCCGGGGCTGATCCTGCCGTTCGGGTTGTAGGTTGCCGTGCCTTGCACCGGCAGCGAATCGAACTGGCCGCCCGCGGGATCGCGCTGATATTGCGCATAGAGCGTGAGGCGCGTGTCGGCGCCCGGCTTGAGCGTGACGCTCGGCGCAATCGCGACGCGCTGATCCTTGACGCCGCCCACCTGGGTATCGGCGTCGCGGCCGAGCCCGACGATCCGCCACAGCACGGTGCCGTCCTTGTCCACCTTGCCGCCGACGTCGAACGCCGCGCCGTAGTAGTCGTGATTGCCGAGGCGCAGCTGAACCTCGTTGACCTGATCCTCCGTCGCGAGCTTCGACACCATGTTGACGATGCCGGCCGGGCTGCCCGCGCCGTAGAGCACCGACGCCGGGCCGCGCATCACCTCGATGCGCTCGAGGAAGTACGGGTCGATCCGCGGATTGGCGTAATACTGGTTCAACTGCAGCGCGAGACCGTCGAGATATTCCGTGTAGTCGAAGCCGCGCCCGCGCAACTGGTCGAAGCGGAAGTCGGTCGAGTCCTGCGAATACACGCCCGGCGTGTAGCGCAGCGCCTGGTCGACCGTGGTCGCGCCCTGCTGCTCCATCTGGTCGCGCGTCACGACCGACACGGACTGCGGCACGCGCACGATCGCCGTGTCCGTCCTGGTGGCGGTCGTGGCGCGGGTGGCGACGATGCCGGCGGTCGGGCCGGTCGGCGACTCGCGTTGCGCCAGCACGTTGACGGCCGGCAGCGTGCCGTCGACCGCCGGCCGTGCATCCTGTGCCGGCGCCGAAACGGCCGCGGCGCCCTGGCCGGCGCGCTGCGCGCCTTGCGTGCGGGTCGCGTCGTCGCCCGACTGCGCGTGCGCAAGCGCGGAAACGGCCAGCGGCATGCCCAGCAGCGCCGCCCGTGTGGGCAAAAACGCCGCGCGCCATCCGCGCGGCCCGGCCATGGTGTTGTCCTTGCGTCCCTTCATCGTCAATCCACTCGCGAATGTTAATGATAATGCGTCTTATTACGTTTTCTGAAGCTATAATCCCCGCGGCAACGGACGCCGCAGGCAAAGGCGATGCGCGGATGGGGGACTGTGTCGTTCGATGGCCCAGGCGCCGCACCCCGTGAACACACGCCGGGCGGCCGTCTGGCGAGGTCAGATGTTATTAGTTGGCGCTCCGCAGAGGCAGACGACCTGTGGGGCCGATCCGGACATGTTTTGGCAACGATGAGCGTTATGAGTGGGTTTTCGAATGAAACGGACAATTCGCGCCGTGCGCCGCCGCCTTCCGTCGCCCCTCCGCCAGCGGGCAGCCTGCCTGCCGTGTTCGGGCAGGCGATCGAATACGAATCGGGCGCGCGCGAGGTCGCGCATACCCACCCGCGCGCGCAGTTGCTGTACGCAACCCGCGGCCTGATTCGCGTGCGCACGCCGGCCGCGAGCTGGGTCGTGACGCCCGATTGCGCGATGCTCGTGCCGCCGCGCGTGGAGCACGAGCTGGAGATGGTCGGCAAGGTCGGATTCCGCACCCTTTACGTCGATCCGTGTCCGATCTGCGGAAACGACGAGGGTCGCCTCCTGCCCGTCGACCCGCTGCTGCGCGAGGCGATCCTGGCGATGACTCGCCAGCCGGTGCTTCCGCGCGAACCGGGCAGCCTGGCCGACATCCTCACGCAACTGATCGTCAACCTGCTTGCCGCGATCGCGCCGGGCGACGACCTGCACGGTCGCCTGCCGCTACCGCAGCATCCGCGGCTGCGCCGCATCTGCGAGGCGCTGGTGGCCGAACCGGCCAACAGCGATTCGCTGGAACATTGGGGCGACCGCTTCGGCGCGAGTTCGCGAACGCTGGCGCGGCATTTCCAGCGCGAGACCGGGATGCCGTTCGCGAAGTGGCGCGAGCAGATGCGCGTATCCGAGGCAATGTGCCTGTTGTCGACGAATGCGCCCGTGGACGAAGTCGCTCGCCGTCTCGGCTACGCCGATGCCAATTCCTTCGCCGCGATGTTCAAGCGCGTGCTGCATACGACGCCGCTCAAATACCAGACGACGATGTGCCGCCCCGCCCCCGACGCGTAGCGTCATGACGCCCCGGCCGGCCGTTTGCACCGGGCCGGTCGCCCGCGCACTGTGCTCTGTCGGCCGCGGACCGATTGCCCCGCTTGCCGCGAGCACCCCGACGATAAAATCGGCACGACAACGCTGCACCGGACCGCGTGACGCCGGCCTGCCGGCGTTGTATCGCAACGAACATCACGAGCGCTCATTCGTTCGCCCTGGACCCATGAGCGCTTTTTTTCGATCTCGTTATATCCGACCAAACATATCGAAGCGCTCGCTCGCATATTGAACGGAGCAGCGCCAGAAGCTGATGCACATGAAGAAAAGAGAATGGGTATTGGGGCCGGCGGTGTTTGCCGCCTGGATCGGCGCGGCTCACGCGCAGCAGTCGCCCGGCGAAACCGTCCTGCCGCCGATCGACGTCTCGGCGCCGGCGCCCGGAACGGCCCGCTATTTCACGGACAGCGCGGCCATGGGTGCGCTCGGCACGCAGGCGATCCAGGACATTCCCGCGTCCGTCACGGTCGTGCCGCAAGGGCTCCTGCTGAACCAGCAGGTAGCGACGGTCAACGACGCGCTGCGCTACCTGCCTTCCGTCACGATCCGCAACCAGCAGGGCTATGAAGTCTCGCGCCCGCAGTCGCGCGGCTTCCAGGGGTCGATCGTGCAGAACACGCGGCTCGACGGCTTCAACGTGATCGGCACCACCGCCATTCCGGCCGAAAACCTGCAGGACATCCAGGTGCTCAACGGCATGGCCGGTTCGCTCTACGGCCCGCAAACGCCGGCCGGCACGTTCAACTACGTGTCGAAGCGTCCCACCGACCAGCCGTTGTTCCGCTTCACCGAGGGCTACGATTCCACCAGCGTGTTTACCGAGGCGCTCGACGTGGGCGGCCGCGTCGGCCCCGACGGCATCCGCCCCGACGGCGCGATCGGCTATCGCTTCAACCTGGTGCACGGCGAAGGCAGCAGCTGGGCGCCCGACAGCCGCAGCAACCGCACGCTGCTGAGCGCGGCGCTCGATTTCCACCTCGACCGGCAAACCGTCGTAGAGACCAGCTTCAGCCATTACCAGACCAACATCACCGGCCTGCCCGGCAGCATCACCTACGACAGCGGCAAGAGCACGTTCCTGCCGGCGGCCGTCGACCCGACGCGGCTCGGCTACGGGCAGCCCGGCGCCGGCACGGATCTGATCACGAACACCGCGTCGATCAAGCTGAAGCACGACATCGACGACCAGTGGAACGTCGAGGTCGGCCTGCTCTACCAGAACGCCGACCGCGGTCTGTACGGCATCACCAATGCGCTGACGGACAACACCGGCCGCTATACGGTGACGAAGAACTTCAACGCGGTGCCGCACTTCGCGATCGCGAGCGACACGGCTTCGCTGAACGGTCATTTCTCCGTACTGGGGATGATGAACGACTTCACGCTCGGCACGAACGGCTTCGACAACGCGCAGTACTCGTCGCGCAACCCGATCGCGACCGTGCTCGGCAGCGCGAGCCTCGCGAACCCGGCCGTGTTCGCGGCGCCGCCGGTGCCGAACAATGGCGGCCAGTACCGCTCGGCGACCCTGACCGAGCAGACCATCGTGCTCGGCGACACGCTGCACCTTAACCCGCGGTGGGCCATCCAGGGCGTGCTGAACTCGACCTTCATCGACCAGCGCAGCTTCGACGCGAAGGGCCGCGAGACGGGCGGCAACGCGCAGGCGGGCGCCTTGAGCCCGACGCTGAGCGTGATCTACCGGCCGACGCAGGCGCTGACGACCTACGCGACCTTCACGAGCGCGCTGGAACAAGGCGACCAGGCGCCGGCCGGCACCGCGAACGCGAACCAGTTCATGACGCCGTACCGCGATCACGAATACGAAATCGGCGCGAAATACGCCCCCAATCCGGACTTCCTGATCAGCGCCGACGCATTCTGGATGACGCGCCCGCTGGGCGCGACGAATGCGGCCACCAACGTCTTCTCGGTGATCGGCTCGCAGCACGACATCGGCGCCGAGCTGTTCGTGCAGGGCGAGCTGACGCACGACCTGAGCCTGTTCGGCGGCGTCACCTATGTGGACGCCACGCTGAACCACACCGGCAATCCCGCGACCGACGGCGGCATGGTCGTCGGCGTGCCGCGCTTCAAGGGCGATCTCGCGGCCGACTACCATCCGGCCTTTGCGGACGGTGTCGCGTTCACCGGCGCCGTGCACGTCGAAAGCAAGCGCGCCGCGACCAACACCAACAACTCGTTCGCCGCGGGCTATGCGACGTTCGACCTCGGGCTGCGCTATTCGAACGCGTTCTTCGGCCATCGCGAGACGTTCCGCTTCCAGGTCGTCAACCTGACCGACAAGCGCTACTACGCGTCCGTCGCGGACGGCAACATCGTCGGCAGTCCCGGCGCGAATACCGCGTATCTCGGCACGCCGCGCACCTTCATGGCGTCGCTCGAACTGGACTACTGACACGGCGGTCCCCTTGAACGGGGCGGCGACGCAACAGGCCGCCCCGCAAACGACAGAGCCGGCGCGAGGCCGGCTCCGTCGTTGACGCTCGATGCGTGCACCCGCGCCCGTTCAGCGCATGCACGCCGCGGCCAGCTTCCCGACCGTGATCACCGCCTGCTCGATCTCCGGCGACCACGGGCTGCTGTAGTTCAGCCGGATGAAGTTCCGGAAGCTGTCCGTGATCGAGAACATGTAGCCGGGCCCGATCGTGATCCCCTGCTCCAGCGCGAGCTGGTACAGGCGCATCGCGTCGACCTGCGCGGGCAGCTCGACCCACAGCACGTATCCGCCCGCCGGACTCGAAATGCGCGTGCCTTCCGGGAAGAACCGCGACACCATCGCCCGCATCAGGTTCGCCTGCTGCGCATACGCCTTGCGCAGGC
>NZ_JPGM01000092.1:0-28429 GCF_000731655.1 Burkholderia sp. MSh2
ATCGTCATTTCCTTGCGCTCCCTCTTACAGCACCTTGGCTTCGGTCTTCAGCTTCTCGACCAGCGTCTTCACGTCCGCCACCTTCACACCGGCCGCGCGCTTCGGCGGCTCGACCACTTTCAGCGTCTTCAGGCGCGGCGCGACATCCACGCCGAGGTCTTCCGGTTTCACGGTTTCCAGCGGCTTCTTCTTCGCCTTCATGATGTTCGGCAGCGTCACGTAGCGCGGCTCGTTCAGGCGCAGGTCGGTCGTGATGACCGCCGGCAGCGACAGCGACAGCGTTTCCGCGCCGCCGTCGACTTCGCGTGCGACCGTTGCGCGGCCGTCTGCGACCGTCACCTTCGATGCGAACGTCGCTTGCGGGAGACCTGCCAGCGCGGCCAGCATCTGGCCCGTCTGGTTCGAATCGTCGTCGATCGCCTGCTTGCCGAGGATCACCAGCTGCGGCTGTTCCTTGTCGACCAGCGCCTTCAGGATCTTCGCGACGGTCAGCGGCTCGGCGCCGTCGGTCGACTCGACCAGGATCGCGCGATCCGCGCCGATCGCCAGCGCAGTACGCAGCGTTTCCTGCGCTTGCGCGACACCCACCGACACGGCGATCACCTCGGTCGCCGCGCCGGCCTCCTTCAACCGCACGGCTTCTTCAACGGCGATTTCGTCGAACGGGTTCATCGACATCTTCACGTTCGCAATGTCGACACCCGTGTTGTCTGATTTGACGCCAATTCGCATGTTGGCATCCACGACTCGCTTCACCGCTACCAGAATCTTCAACGTTCAGCTCCCTTCAAATGCTCCAACCACGAGCTCGATCCGCTTCGAATCGCGACCGGGCATCGACGTAGCGCACCTGTTGGCCGATCGAATCGGGAAAATCACCATGTCGGCGATGCTTCACCTCATCGCCCACCAATCGAAGCAACTGTTCACGCGCACCCATGAAACGAAACCCGGCAGTGACATCACGCACGTCGCGTGCCGGCTGCCCCGGCACACGTTGAGGCTCGCTTGCGAATCCCGATCACGTCTGCCGCAATCACATGTGCGCCCCGGTTTCCACGATCCCGGAATCGTCACGATGCGCGCCTCGTCCATTCCGCTCGGCATGCTCATGTGCACTTCGGAGTGCCAAATCAAAGCTGCCCTCTGTCGCGACATGGCGGTTATCGACACTCACGTACCACGCCCTGCCCTTGACGCACCAGCGAATACGGTGCTCCTCCATCAGTGCAGAAAACCAACGCCATAGCGACGCGTCTTCCGCATTGGCCGTGGCGGCGGCCTGCATCCGGACAAGTTGCATGCGATTCATGGAATTAACTACCTCGACTCTCCCGTCGCACGGGCTTCTCGTGCCACGTCAGCACGCTTCAATGACCAGCTCCAGCCCGGCTGCAACGTGAATGTTCGCGATCGATGCACTGCCCCCCATCGCCGAAACAGGCTCGAACGCAAACGGACAGACGGTAATCACCTTCACCCTATCCGACGACCGCGCAGTGACCCGGGTATGGTTGGAACCGATTTGTCGCTCAAACTCATGCTCTCCACTCACCGCGGTGATGTCGTCGAGCAGATCCACACCCAGCTGAATGGCGACCTCGGCGGCGATTTTTCCGCCGTCCATCGTCGCCGGCAGTACGATATGCGAGTAGTCTTTCGCGACGGCAAGCAATGTCGCGCTAGTACGAGCAGAAAGCGGGCCAGCAAGTCCGGCGCTCGAGAGAAGAACGTTTGTCACGCCCGGGATATTCGCTGCGTCGCCCGCGATATGCGCGCCGCCACCCACCACCAGCAGATGAACTGCCCTGCTGGTGAACATGCTGATGATTGCCGCGGCGGCCATTGCATGCAACGTGACGCGCTTCAACGCAATATTGTCGTGCTCCGCGACGACCAATATCGTCATGACTTCCCCCTTGGACGGACGTCGGCGCCATCTGCGTTTGTAAGCAAAGTAGCCGATCATGCGTGCGAGTGCACACGCATGCCTGTGTCTCCAACGCACCCCGTGAACGCGCTTTCGGAAGGGCACGTTGCGCGCCGCGCGTGCTCAATTGGACACGAACTCGACCATGCGCACTCCAACCAGAGACGACGAGCGGCCGGTCTCACTTGCTCCCTTCCGCAACGGCACCAGTTCCGTCTGTACGTACCGGAACACCGATCCGGCCCTGGCTATGCCGTCGCCCACATTGCGAGCCGTAGCTGCTCCCTGCATTCCCCAACCATGCGTTGAATGAGTTCCGCACACGTTGGGATGTCCTTGATCAATCCGACAACCTGCCCGGCCGTCACGATGCCGTCGTCCACCTGCCCGGAATCGAGTGCCGCCTTGCCACGCGCACCGGATACCAATGGGCGAATCTCGTCGAACTCGCAGCCGCCAGGTCGTCGCTCGATCCGAACCACCTCTTCGGAGATGGCGTTTTTCAGAACGCGGGCGGTGTTGCTCAACGTTCTGAAGATCAGCCGCGTATCACGCTCGGACGCGTCCACCAGTGCGCGCTTGATGTCTTCGTGAATCGGCGCCTCACGCGTCGCGCAAAACCGGGTGCCCATGTTGACGCCGGCCGCACCCAGTGCAAGTGCGGCCGCCAGCCCTCGCCCGTCCGCAATCCCCCCCGATGCAATCACCGGAATGGCGAGGCGTTCCGCGGCGACCGGAATCAGCACTAGGCCGCCGATGTCTTCCTCCCCCGGGTGGCCCGCACATTCGAACCCGTCGATCGATACGGCGTCGACCCCGTTCCGCTCGGCCGACAACGCATGACGGATAGAAACGCACTTGTGGATGATCCTGATGCCAGCCGCTTTCGCCTTGCGGATGAAGTCCACGGGGTTGTTCCCTGCGGTTTCGAGAATCTTCACCCCGCCGTCGATGATCGCGTCGAGATATGCCTCATACGGCGGCGGCTTGATCGACGGAAGAATGGTCAGGTTCACGCCGAACGGCGCGTCGGTCATCGTGCGGCACCGTTCGATCTCATTGGCCAAGTGCTCCGGCGTGGGCTGCGTAAGCGCCGTCAGCACCCCCAGACCGCCCGCATTCGACACGGCAGAAGCCATCTCAGCAGTACCGACCCACATCATGCCTCCCTGCACGATCGGGTACCGGATGCCGAGCAAATCAGTCAGGCGCGTATTCATCGTGTCTCCGTTTTCAAACCAGCTTCCGCTCGTCAAGCCCAAGCCCGCGCCCAACAATCTCGAGCATGATTTCGTTCGCGCCGGCAAAGATTCGCGAGATGCGCGAATCCGTATAGAGCCGGCTGATTCGGTACTCGTCCATGTAGCCTGCGCCCCCGTGCAACTGGACACACCGGTCGACCACGCGTCCCTCCAGCTCCGTCGCCAGATACTTTGCTTCCGACGCATGCTCCGCGGTCAGTTGTCCGTCATTGCCAAGCATCACGCATTGATCTACGAAACACTGGATCGCATCGATCTCGGCGCGCATCTCGGCCATCGAAAAGCGCACACTCTGCAGCGCACCCAGCGGCTTGCCGAACGCGCGGCGCTCCTTCACGAAGTCAAGCGTGAGATCGAACGACACCTGGGCGACCGCGATGGACGCGATCGCGACCTGTAGACGCTCGACGGCTAGGCATTGCGCCATGTACGAAAATCCCTTGCCCGGATCGCCCAAGACATTTTCCTTCGGCAGTCGAACGTTTTCGAAGAAGAGCTCAGCGGTATCCTGACCGTGCAATCCCATCTTCTTGAGCTTCCGGCCACGCTCAAAGCCCGGTGTATCTCGCTCGACCACGAACAAGCCGATACCGTACCGGTTGGTCGGGTCGGTGCGCGCCGCGACGATGACGACGTCGGACAGGATGCCGTTGGAAATATAGGTCTTCGAGCCGTTGAGAAGCCAGTGATCGCCTCGGTCTTCGGCGCGCGTGCGAATACCCGCAAGATCGCTTCCGGCCGAAGGCTCGGTCATCGCAATCGCCAGGATCGATTCGCCGCGCGCCGCGCCCGGCAGGTATGTCCGCTTCTGCTCGTCGGAGCCGAACTTGTCGATATACGGAGCGACGACCATGGAGTGAAGGTTATGGTAGAACGCCGGATCACCATGGCGAATGTTTTCTTCCTGGAGGATCTGGTCGTAGCGCAGGTCGCGTAATCCGCAACCACCGAACCGTTCGTCGGCCCACATCAGCAGGAAGCCTTGTTCGCCGGTCTTGCGGTACGCCTCTCGATCGACATAACCTTGTTCGCGCCAGCGATCCGCGTGAGGCCCGATCTCGTTCAGCATGAACCGGCGTGCCGCGTCGCGAAACTGTTCGTGTTCCGGCTCGAAGATTGTTCGGGGGAAATTCATCCGATTGCTCCGTCAGCTCAGCCGGCGGGCGTCCAGACCGAGCCCCCGACCGATGATTTCCTTCATGATTTCAGTAGCCCCGGCGTAGATCCGGGAAATCCGCGCATCCGCATACATGTGGCTGATCCGGTATTCGTCCATGTAACCGGCGCCGCCGTGCAGCTGCAAACACGCATCCATCACGCGCCCCTCGAGTTCCGACGTCAGGAGCTTCGCGGACGACGCTTGCTCGGCGCTCAGCGCCCCCTCATTCGCGGCGACGACGAGCTGATCGACGTAGGTTTGCAGCGCGTCGATCTGCGCACGAAGCCCCGCCATCGTCAGTCGCGTATTCTGTAGTGCTCCCAATGGTTTTCCGAACGCCCGACGCTCCTTCACGTATTCGAGCGTCGTGTCGAACGCCACTTGGGCGTGCGCGATGGACGTGATTGCACTCATCAAGCGCTCCACGGCCAGACACCGGGCCATGTGAACGAACCCCTGGTCGAGTTCCCCCAGCAGACTTTCCTTGGGAAGCTTCACGTCGTTGAAGAAGAGCTCAGCCGTGTCCTGCACATGCAGTCCCATTTTCTTGAGCTTTCGCCCCCGCTCGAATCCGGGCATGCCACGCTCGACGATGAACAGGCTGATGCCGGCGCGGTTTTCTGAATGAGTACGTGCAGCAACCACGACCGTATCGGCGAGTATGCCGTTCGAGATGAAGGTCTTCGCACCATTGAGCAGCCAGTGATCCCCGTGGTCTTCTGCACGGGTCTTGATCGCAGCGAGATCGCTGCCTGCGTCGGGCTCGGTCATCGCGATCGCCAGAATCGTCTCGCCCGAGATGGCGTTCGGCAAGTACTTGAGCTTCTGCTCATGGTTCGCGAATTTGTCGAAGTACGCGCCGACCAGAATTGAATGCGTCCCCTGGAAAAACCCGATGTCGCCGTACCGGACGTTTTCCTCGATAAGAATCTGCTCGTAACGCAGGTCGCGCAGCCCAAGACCGCCATATTCTTCTTCGGCCCACATCAGTAGATACCCTTGTGCGCCGGCTTTCAGGAAGGCTTCTCTGTCCACAAAGCCCTGCTCTCGCCATCGATCGACGTGAGGGCCTATCTCACCCTGATAGAAACGTCGAGCGGTGTCGCGAAAAAGTGCGTGATCAGATGAAAAATGGGAGCGCGGGAAAGCCATGAGAGAGGATTCGCAAACATGTCGTGGGCACGAGTCTAAGTGCCAAGGTCACGGCGATCCTCGTTCGATTTGACTATTTGCAGTGCCCGTAGCGACGGAGCACATGCGATTGCGGGTGACGTCATCCTGCTGAAGGCCCCCCGCGAGACGGAAGGCGGAGGTGGCACGAAGCAGCGAGGCGACGCCTCGCCGCGAAACGCGACTCCGTCGCCGCTCGAGCCTGCCGAAGCCCGAGATTACGCGTTAGCGCCCGGCACGCCCTGAAGGAATAGCTTGATCGCGCGCTGCACATAGGCGCGCTTCGCCCTGTCGAGCCCCGGAGAATCCAGTCCTTGAACCGCCCGATGAAACGGCCCCGCCGCTACTGCGTGCATGAATTGGGCCGCGATAAACGCGACGTCGTCATCGCTGACACGCGCGGGCAGGTGTTTGCGGAACACCGCTTCAAATGACCGGATTGCGTCCGTAATCGCAAGCTGCGTCACGGCCTGGGCCAACTCCGGAAAACGCCTGACCTCGGCAATGGTGAGTCGATAGATGCCGAGCACATCCGGCTGAAGTATCCACTCGAGCAGATGTATCGCCATCGCCTGAAGACACGACTCCAGATTCTGCTTGGCGTCCGCCGAACCCAATCCGCGATCGGCGCTCCGCTCGACATTTCTCAGGACCACCGCCTCGAATACCTCCGCCTTACCCGCGAAGCGCAGATAGAAGGTGCGCTTCGAGATCCCCGCAGCGGCCGCAATGCCTTCCACGCTCGTGGCGCCGTAACCGTCCTCGATGAAAAGGCGGCTGGCCTCGTCGAGGATGACATCGCCGAGTCGCATGGCCTCCTCGGCCGACGGCCGGCCCTTGCGTGGACTGCGGTTAAGGACTCGGTCAGACGTTTCAGTCAATTGTTCACCTCTGTCTCGGTTCTGGACGATATCGCGGGATTAGCAAGATCCCGACTTGCGTTGGTGGTCGAACTCACATACAAAGTATACGGTGCCGTTTACTTAATCCTGTGCACTTCAGTCATCCCCGTCACTCTGCCTTGCAACCTAAGGAATCGACCCGCATGACAAATCATCCCAACCCATTGCTCTCCTCCGCGCCTGCCAGCGTCGTCAATCGCCTCGCGATCGTCGAACGCTTCGGTGCAGACAAGCTTGCTCTCGTCCTGGAGATGGCGAGTATCGGCGATGTACTGGCCGATGCGATTGTGGCCGAAGGCCAACGCTACGACGACACCCATCTGCGCTCGCTCGACGACGGGTTCAGGTTCGGACTGCAATGTCTCGCATCCCCCTCGCCGGCCATCCATGCGCTGCTTGCGAAAGCGGAGCAGATGCCCGACTGGATTGACACATCTAGCATTTTACGAGGTTCTCAGGCCTACCTGACGATCGGTCCGCTCTGGACGATGATTGCACTCGGGCCGGGATCGCTCGCGCACACCTACTACTCGCCGACGATCTCCAAGGTATTGACGGGTACCGGCAATCTTGACGATCGCACGCTGCGTCGCCTGACGGAAACCGCCGTGTGGGAACAATTGACGTTGCGCCCCGGCGGCGTATCCAGGGGCGCCGAAGGTTATGTCCACACGCTGCAGGTGCGCATGTTGCACGCCCGCGTGAGAGCCGGCCTGATCAAACGCGGTTGGGACGCGCAGGCACTTGGCAGCCCCATCAATCAGCTTGACATGTTGAGAACCTGGCTCGACTTCACCTATGTACCGTTCATGGCGCTGGAAAAGCTCGGTGTGACTTTCGACGAACAGGAATTCCAGGACCTCTATCAGGTATGGCAAGCGGTAGCGCACCTGCTCGGGATCGAGGAGCGCTTTTACCGGCATATCGTCGACCAGCACTCGGCGGCCGAAACACTGACCCTGATCGACATGGCCTGCAGCGAGCCAGACGACGGTTTCCGCACGCTCACGCTACGCATGCTGGAGGCCATCGGGCGCGCGCTTCAGCCGGCGCTCGGCATTCCGGAAGATGCATCGATCCAGCTCATGCACGCGTTCTGTCGTCTGTTCCATGGTGATGACTTCGCTGACGAGGCGGGGGTCGAGCGCACGTGGACGAGTGCGTTCCTGCCCTTCATCGCGGACGCGAACCGCTACCAGCGCCTTTTGGAGCGAAGCGATCCGGAGATTCGCCAGAAGAAGATCGTCGAGACGCTCCATGCATTCGACGCAAGAATTGCAAGCGTAAAGGGTTTGACTACCTATCAAAGCAGTATCGGTCATTTCCCAAGCACTGAGCTTCCCAGGACGACCGACGCAATGTAACTGCCCTGATGCGCGTGCTGGTCCCGTCCGTCGGGCCGATCCGGAACACATCGTGCGCTCGTCTTCGCCATCGCGACATCCGCGGGACGGGCACGCCGGGGCATTCGTCATACGGGCGGGCGTCCGTATCGGGGCACGTCGAAAAAATAGTCAGTTCGAACGAAACACCTCGGCCCGCGCCGGCAGTACCTTCCATAGACGCAGTTCCAGCTTGACGACGGCCGATGCGAGCCGTTCCCGATTGTCGCCTGGCACACCCAACACTCCGGAGACGAAACTTGTATCTGACTCAGGCACTGCACAAAGCGGCACGCGAAAGGCCAACTACCCTTGCGACCGTATTTGCGCAACGGCACACTTCGTACGCCCGGTTTGTGCAGCGTGTCGCGCGCCTCGCGGGCGCCCTCGACACGCTCGGAATCGAGCCCGGTGATCGAGTCGGCATGCTTGCGCCCAACTCGGATCGCTACGTCGAATATCTGTTCGGCACCCTTTGGGCCGGCGCTGTCATCAACCCGGTCAACACACGCTGGACCCTCAACGAAATCGCCTACTCGCTGCAGGACTGCGAGACGACGATCCTCCTCGTCGACGACGCGTTCCTCGCGTATGTCGGCCCGCTTCGCGAGCGATGCGCTTGTCTTCGCGAAATCGTCTATTGCGGCGATGCGCCCACGCCGGTCGGCATGCACGGGTACGAACAGTTGCTGGAAGCCGCCGAACCCGTCGCCGATCGCGGCCGGCACGACAACGATCTGGCCGCGGTGCTGTACACGGGCGGCACGACCGGCACGCCGAAGGGCGTCATGCTATCGCACGCCAATTTGCTGAGCGACGCGTTGTCGACACTGGCGGCGGCGCCGCGACCGCCTGTCGAGGTCGCGCTCCATGTCGCGCCCCTGTTTCACGTCGGCGGCATCGCATCGGTCATCCAAACGATGCTCCGTTCGGCAACGCACGTCATTCTGCCCGGCTTCGACCCGAAAGTCGTGTTGGACGCGATCTCACGGCATAAGGTCAACGAGGTGTTCCTTGTGCCCACGATGTTGCAGATGCTGCTCGACGATCCGCTCTTCGCGGATCACGACGTCAGCAGCCTGCGTAACATCATCTATGGCGCCGCACCTATCGATTCGGCCTTGCTGACGCGTGCGCTCTCGGCGTTGCCACACAGTCAGTTCATGCAGGTCTACGGCATGACCGAGCTCGCTCCTGTCGTGGCCGTACTCCCAGCCATCTGTCATACCCCTGGAGGCTCGAAGCTGAATGCTGCGGGGCGGCCGGCGCCTATATGCGCCGTGCGCATCCTAGATCCGGACACACACGAGGAGCGAGCGGCCGGCACGACCGGCGAAGTGGTCGTGAGCGGCCCAAACGTGATGCTCGGATACTGGAACAAACCCGACGAAACCGCCAAGGCGTTGTGCGATGGCTGGATGCATACCGGCGATGGGGGCTACCTTGACGAAGACGGCTATCTGCACATCACGGATCGCCTCAAGGACATGATCGTGAGCGGAGGCGAAAACGTCTATTCGACCGAGGTCGAGAACGCCATCCTGTCGCATCCGGCGGTTCAGTCCTGTGCCGTCATCGGCATTCCTGACGAAAAATGGGGCGAAGCCGTGCATGCGGTCGTCGTCGTCCGAGACGGGGCCGCGTTGACGGTCGACCACCTGAAAGCCCATTGCCGGGAGCGCATCGCCGGGTATAAGTGTCCGCGCAGCATTGAGTTTCGCGATGCGTTGCCGTTGTCCGCGGCGGGCAAGCTTCTCAAATACAAACTTCGCGAAACATTCTGGAACAAGCGGTGAAGAACCATCTAATCGAGGTATGACATGACATATGGCACCGTGACGCTCGAGTTCGACGGTCCCGTCGCAATCATCACGCTGAATCGGCCGGACACACTGAACAGCGTGACCGATGCGCTGTCTCGCGACGCACGCGCCGCGCTGGCCGAGGTACGCAGCCGGACGGACGTGAGAGCGCTTATTCTGACCGGAGCCGGTCGCGCATTCTGCGCGGGCGCCGAATTGAACGAAACATTGCTCGACGGCGATGGCACACGATCAGCAGGGCAAGTCCTGCACGAAACCATGCGGTCGCAAACGAATCCGTGGATCAAGGAACTACACGAGTTCCCGGTGCCTGTCGTAGCAGCCGTGAACGGCGTCGCGGCCGGCGCCGGCGTCGGGGTCGCGCTTGCCGCCGACGTCACGATTGCGGCGCGTTCCGCGTCGTTCATTCTCAGCTTCTGCCCGAAGCTCGGCCTGATCCCGGACGTCGGTACGACGTGGCATCTGCCGCGCCGCATCGGACGCGCACGCGCGACTGCGTTGGCGCTGCTGGGGAACAAGCTTGGTGCCGAACAGGCGGCCGAATGGGGGCTGATCTGGCAATGCGTCGATGACGATCAGCTCGCCGCTGCAGCCATGCGCGTGGCAACGGCATTGGCCGCCTGCCCGCCGCATATCGCCGTCGAATTGCGTATGGCGCTGAAGCGTGCCGAGACGAATACGCTCGAAGCACAACTGGACTACGAACGAGAACGGCAGTGCACGCTGGTCGAGACCGCCGCATTCAGGGAAGGCGTGACAGCATTCCGGGAAAAACGCGCCCCCATATTCAACTGAACTCGCGGTTACAGGCATTCGGCGATCCGACGCGCGTTCGCCGGCGCCCCGTGGCCAGCCGACAGGGCGACCTGCGCGGTGACGCGCACGTTCCCGATCCCTCTTCATCACTGGCCAGACTACGTGCAAGCAGGAGAACCGCATGAGCGAAGTTTTCGTCTACGATCATGTGCGAACGCCACGCGGTCGCGCCGACGGCGCATTGCATCAGATCACGCCGGGCAGCCTGGCCAGCCAGACCTTGCGTGCGCTGCGCGAGCGGAACGCATTCGCCCCGGACGATATCAGCGATGTCGGCTTGGGGGAACTGCAGGCACGCACGCGCACCTTCATCAACGACAAGATCATGCCCTTCGAAGTGGATCCGCGCTGCGGACCTCACGGGCCAGGCGAATCCCTGCGAGCGGAGCTCATCGCGCTCGGGCGAGCAGAACGGTCTGTTCTCGAGCCATGTGAGCCTCGATTTCGGTGGCCTCGGGCTCGACCACATGAGCAAGGCGATGCTGTTCGAAGAGGCTGGCTATTCGCCGTTGGGCCCGGTTGCGCTCAACATTGCCGCGCCCGACGAAGGCAACATGCATCTGCTGCATGAAGTCACGGCGCCGGAGCAAAAGGAGCGCTGACTCCGGCCGCAGGCACGACGTGGTCGTGCTTCTGCATGACGGAGCCGGCGCTGGGAGCGGGCTCCGTCCATACTGCAAACGACCGCACGCCGCGACGGCGACGAATACATGATCGACGGTGGCAAATGGTTCATTACGGGCGCTAATGGTGCCAGTTTCGCCGTCATTATGGCAAACCGAAGCAAGGCAGCTCGACTATGTTCCTCGCCGACATGGACAGCCCGAGCATCCGCGTCGAACGCACCATGGACGCACTGGATGCGTGCTTTCCGGGCGACCACGCGGTGGTGCGGTTTGACGAGCTTCGCGTGCTGTCGCACAACGTGCTCGGCAAGCCGGGCGAAGGCCTCGTATGCACTCAGGTGCGCCTGGCGCCCGCCATCTCACCCACTGCGTGCGACGGTTCGGTGTCGCAAGGCGGTGTCATGACAGTGCGACGCATTATGCGCAGGTGTGCAGTGCCTTCGGCAGCCGACTCAGCGAGCACGACGGCGTCGGCTTCATGCTCGCGGACAACGAGACGGATCTTCATGTCGTACATCTTGCGATATGGCATTGCGAGGCTGTGCTCGACACCGGTTCGCTGGGCAAGCACGACTCGAGCGCCGCGAAGGTCATCGCTTCCGAAGCGGCATGGCGCGTGGTCGACCGCAGCGTGCAAATCCTGGGTGGCCAGGCCGTCACGCACGAAACGGTCGTGGCGCGCATCGTTGCCGGCATGCGCGCATTCCGGATCTACGACGGCCCTACCGAAGCGCATCGCCGGATGCATGTCGCGCAATATCCTGCGCGGCAGGACGCCCACTCAACTCTGAGGGAACCCCTGATGACACATACGACAAACCTGCCGGGTCTCTTCAGTCTCGCCGGAAAATTGGCGCTCGTGACCGGTGCATCAAGCGGCCTCGGACGGCACTTCGCCAGAACGCTTGGCCGTGCGGGCGCCGAGGTCGTCGTTGCCGCCCGTCGGGCGGAAAAACTCTCTGAGCTGGTGGACGAACTGCGCGCCGAAGGTATCCAGGCGCATGCCGTGAGCCTGGACGTCACACGCGCCGCCAGTGTGCGGCAGGCATTCGACGCCATCGAGGAACTCGGTGGACCTGCCCGCATCGTGGTGAACAATGCCGGCGTGACAGTAACACGGGCATTGCTCGAGCAGACCGAGGAAGACTGGGACTACGTGCTCGAAACCAATCTCAAGGGGGCGTGGCTCGTCACACAGGAAGCGGCGCGTCGGCTCGTTGGCGCCCAACGCACCGGGAGCATCGTCAATATCGCCTCGATTCTCGGGGAGCGCGTGGCGGGCGGCGTTGCACCTTACAGCATCTCGAAGGCTGCCCTCGTCCAGACGACAAAGGCCGCGGCACTCGAACTCGCGCGCCATGGCATCTGCGTGAACGCACTTCTCCCCGGCTATATCGTGACCGACCTCAACGCCGATTTCCTGGGTGGCGATGCTGGCGAGCGACTACGGAATCGCATTCCCAGTCGTCGTTTCGGCCAACCGGAACATCTCGATGGCCCATTGCTACTGGTGACCAGTGAAGCCGGACGGCACATGACGGGCGCCACGCTGGCGGTCGACGGCGGCCACCTCATCAGTTCTCTCTGACATGAATCATTCCGCACGTCCCCTTCGCGCCACAATCGAAGCCTTCGTTTTACACAGCGCAGGATACGATCGCGTTCGCATCGGCGCGTTGCGATTGCTCTCGGGCGGCACCATCCAGGAAAACTGGTCGTTCGATGCGGCGAGCGAAGGCGGCCCTTTTGCCGGTACATTGCACGTCGAGTTGCGGGCCGACGCACCAAACGACGTCGCGGTCGCCTCAGCTGCGAACATGAATGAACAGCCACTGGGGTACCACCTGCTGGTACTCGCCCGTGACATCCTTCGATGCGAGCTCATGCCCGATTTGCCCTCCGAACAACGACTCACGGGTCTCCTGATCGCCAACGCGATAGGAGTCACCGCGCGCCAGTTACAAGTCGGTGATCGACCTGAGCGTGAAGTGCTGAACGCGCTCGAGCGCCTGCTGTCCGTCAAACCGGAGAAAGTGCCCGCCCCGCTGCCGATCGATGAGGTTCGCGCACGGCTGACCGCACTCAATCGCGCGTTATTGCGTGCGATCCGGGACGGGCGCCTCCGTGGCGTGCTGCCGTGCTTGTACACTTGCGGACGGTCACTTGGCAGCGTGTTTTCGAAAGCAGTGGCTCGCCTGCCCCATAACGTGTCAATTTCGGCACCCACCATGCAGCGGTTCCGACCGTTACCGTCTGGGCCGGCGCCGCCACATGCGCGATGTTCGGTGAAAACCCTAGCCGTCGCCCTCATCCACTACCCCGAAGTTGCAGTATCATAAAAAAATAAACGGCTCCGTGTATTTTTCATCAAGGCCGGATGATCTGCATTCCTCCGTTCCCCAGACGGCTTTCTTCGGCAAAGCACGCGACGTGCGCGCGAGTACACGGGGCGATGGTGTGAGCTTGATCGTCACAGCGCATCAGTCATGGAGAAACAGATGGAAGGAGACATTGGCGCCACATATGCGCGGCCGGTCATCGCACCCGCAACCCCGATCGTGTCGACGAAGTTGCAATATCCGATTCCACCGTCCGCACAAGTCCATCGCAAGCGGCTGCTGGAGGCTATGTGCGGAAAAACCGCGGGTTGCAGGCTGATCCTCGTTCAGGCGCCTGCGGGCTTCGGAAAGTCGACCTTGCTTTCCCAATATCGGACACGTCGTGAGGAGGACGGTGCCAGTGTCATGTGGCTGACCCTCGACAGCGCGGACAACGACCTCGATCGCTTCGTCCGCCATTTGCATGCGGGCTTGATGGCGCTGCATCCGTCGGTTGCCGACGAATCGAGCGGCGACACCATGAGCCTGATCGCACGTCTGGCCGGTCTCGCCCACCCCTTCACGATATTTCTCGACGAGTTCGAGGCACTTCACAATCCGGCGGCGATCGGCTACGTCCGGCAACTAATCGAATGCCTGCCCATCAATGGCGAAATCGTCATCGGTTCCCGCCACGTTCCGGAGATCGGGCTCGGCCGGCTGCGCGTGCGCGGTCAACTCCTCGAGTTTTCCCACGGCGATCTGCGATTTTCGCTGGAAGAAACGCGGCAGTTGCTGGAACGCCAACCTCACCTCGCGCTGACCGGTCGTCACGTCGAGATGCTCCATGAGCGCACCGAGGGATGGATCACGGCCATTCATCTTTTTGCACTTGCGATTTCCAATTATCGGGACGTCGGCCAGTTCATCAAATCGTTCTCCGGCTCGCATGCCGAGCTTGCGCAATTTCTGGCCGAAGACATTCTCCAGCGGCTCGCGGACGATCACCGTGATTTCCTGCTTCGAACGAGCATCCTCGGCGAACTGAACGAGTCGTTGTGCAACCACGTTGCACAACGCGAGGACAGCCGCGTCCAACTCGAGATCCTGTCGCGCAACAACCTGTTCCTGATTCCGCTCGACAGCCAGCACTTCAGCTACCGGTATCACGGGCTGTTCGCCAGTTTCCTGCGGGACAGGTTGAAGGTTACCCAGCCGGATCTGTTCTTCCAGCTACATCTCCGTGCGGCAGAATGGCTGCGCAGTCATGGCCGTCCTCTGTTGGCGATTGACCACCTCCTGTACGACAAGAATCAACGCGAGGCGATCGCACTACTTGATGCGCATGCCGGCAGTCTGCTGACCCAAGGACGTGTGCGCCGACTGTCGCGATGGTACGACCGGCTTTCCCCTGCGTTGCTCAGAAACGAGCCTGCGCTGCGACTGACGTTCGGATGGGCGCTCGTGCTGAATCGACGCCACGGCGAAGCCCAGCGAATCATCGACGATTTCCTCGCCGACGTCCCCGCGTCCCGCAACCCTGAACATGTCCGCGAGGCCCGCGCACTGTCCTGCCTGCAGTTGTCGATGACCGACCAGATCGAAGCGTGCTATCCGGCCAGCGAAGCGCTTCTCGCAGACGTGACGCCGGCGCATACATTGCAATTCGGCGTTCTGGTTAGCATCGTCGCTTATTGCATGATCGCCGCCGGCCGGTTCGATGACGCGCGTCAAACGATGGCACGAGCACTCCAGAGCGACCGCCAGTTGAACGCCTCTTTCATTCGGTCGCTGAGCGATGCGCAGGAAGGCGGCATCGACCTCATTCAGGGCCGGCTTGGCGAGGCGTTCGCGCGCCTGGAACGCAGCTACGAACGTGCAGTGTCGACCGGCTCGAACACCGTTCCGGGCGGACGGGCGGTGATTGGTATTCCGTTCGCGGAAGTCCTTTACGAGCGGAACGCGCTCGAGCGCGCTCAGCGGGTCGCGAGCGAGTGGCTACCATACGTACGGGAAAACGGTACCGTCGACGCATTCATACAGGCTTATCTTCTGCTGTCCAAGATTGCCGTTGTTGCCGGGGACGTCGACAGTTCGAAGCGCTACCGGCAAGAACTCGAGGACGCGGGCCTTGAAATGGGCCTGATCCGCGTCGTGGCAAGTGCCAAACTCGAGGCCGCGCGGATACTCTGGCTCAATCACGACCTCAAGGGCGCACTGTCCCTGCTCGACCAGGCCGAGGCAACACAAGTATGGAAAGACGGTGCAGGATACTCGGCGCCAGTCCATGACATCGAGTCCGTCGACGTGATGCGGTGGCGGCTCATGATCGCAAAAGGCGAAGGCGCGCACGCTGCGAGCCAGCTCAAAGCAGGGCTTCGTGCTGCGCAGTCCGCACAGCGCCATCGCCGCGCGCTCAAGCTGCGTATTCTGCTCAGTACGGCGTTGATGGCAACCGGCCAGACGAATCCCGCGATGCAAACGCTTACCGAAGCGCTGCAGATCGCGAGCCGGGAAGGTTTCGTGCGGATATTCCTGGACGAAGGAGAATCGGTTGCCGCGCTGCTGCGCATCTGGTTCAACCGTCATCGCGAAAATGCCGACCGACTGGACATATCCGCGACGCTGTGCGAACAACTGCTCGATACCCTGTCCGTCGCACCATTGCCATCCGCACCCGCCAGCGCCGACACCCACTCGAGTACGGCGCTCACCAAGCGCGAGCTTCAGGTACTCCGCTATCTCGCCGATGGCGCCCGCACACGCGCCATTGCCGATACGCTCTTCGTTTCCGAGGTCACCATCAAGGCCCACCTGAGAAACATCAATGCGAAACTCGGTGCACATGGCCGCGTCGAAGCGGTGGCCATCGCGCGCCGGCAGGGGCTGCTTTAACGCGGCGGAGATCGTCCGTGTTCGGTCACACGCGCAGTGGTCGCGCCAAGGTCGGCGGGAACCCGGGCATGCCCGACCCGGATGTCGACGGAAGCGCGCGCCCGTAGCCTCGCGGTCGGATCGACCGGAGGCTCGGTCAATCCGGGCCCCGTACTCCGCCCGCGGCAACCGCCGGACCTAGGCACGCTGCCGGTTCAAAGTAATGGTTTGCGGAACCGTGTACTCAAGCAGTCCGACGAGTCCGTTTTCGACCCCGATACCCGATTGCTTGTGGCCGGCCATCGGTTTCAGCGGCGAGAGCGAGTGGATTTCATTGATCCAGACCGTCCCGGTCTGCATCCGTTCGGCGATTGCTTGCGCTTGTGCTTCATCGCGGGACCAGACCGAACCGCCGAGGCCATACTCACTATCGTTCGCCCGTCGAATCACATCGTCGACATCCCGGAATTTCAGCAGCGGCAAAATTGGGCCGAACGGTTCTTCCCGAACCACACGTGAATCGTCTGGCGGATTGTCGACCAACGTCGCCGGGAAAAAGAACCCCTTCCCCGAACCGATCTCGCCTCCCGCAGGGAATGCGTGGCCTTGGGTCCGCGAATCCTCCAGCAAGCGCTTCAGGCGCTCGAACTGGGCGCGGTTCTGAACCGGTCCGAGTTGTACGCCGTCTTCGTCGCCGGGCCCCATCCGGGTTTCCTTAGCGATCTCGGCCAGGCGATCGCGCAAGCGGTCGTAAATGTCCTCGTGAATATACAGGCGCTTGATAGCGAGACAGAACTGCGCGCTGTTCGAAAACGCGCCCCAGAACAGTACGGGGGCAATCGCGTCAACATCCACGTCCGGCATGACGATGGCCGCGTCGTTGCCGCCCAACTCTAAAGTGAGTCGCTTCAGGTTGGACGACGCGCTCTCCATGACCTTTCGACCAGTCGGAGTCGAACCAGTGAAGCTGATCTTGTCGATGCCGGGATGGCCCGACATCCACGGCCCCAGCGCGTCACCGCCGCTGACGACATTCAGCACGCCCTTCGGCAAAACGTCGCACAAAAGCGCACCGATCTTCAACGTAGTCAGCGATGTGAAGGGCGATGGCTTGACAACGATCGTGTTACCGGCGACGAGTGCGGGCGCAATTTTCCAGAATGCCAGAATGATCGGGAAATTCCACGGCACGATGGCGCCGACCACACCGAGCGGTACATGACGCACGCGCACGAGCTTCTCGTCGCTATCCTCGATGATGTCGACCGGCGGGGTCAGTTTCGCGAACTCCGCGCACCAATAGGCGGCCGCAGCAATCTCGTCGCGAGCGCGATCCAGCGGCTTGCCTTGCTCTCGGGTCAGCAATGCCGCAAACGCCTCCTGGTGCGTCATCAACACGCCGGCGATGGATGCGACGGCGCGCTGCCGCTCGGCGACGGGCGTGGCCGCCCACGACGGAAACGCCTGGCGAGCCGCGTCGACCGCTTCGTCGAGCTGCGCGCGACTGGTATCCGGAACAGCGGCAATGACCTCCTCTGTCGCCGGATCAAATGCGTTGAACGTTGCCGCCCCCTCAACCTGCTGGCCGTCAATCAAAAGGCGAAAGTCATTGTCAAATGCGAAAGACATGATCGGATTCTCCGGTACGCGATCGAGTTGTAGTGTTTGATGCAGGCTCGATTCCATGTCGCCGCACCTGGCCTGCGGAACGCGATCGATCAGATCCTCTCCCGCGTTCACCGAGGCTAAGCTACTTGCCGAGTCCCGATTTCGTATCGTTCAAAAGGAGGAATTTGGCTCCTCGTCGACTCGGTGAAGACGATAGAACGACAGTTCGCCGAGACCTACGCCCGCGCCCGACGGCGTTTCACGTCAGGATTCGTGTTCACCGTGTGCTTTTGGATGGCAGTCGGCGTTGCCGCCAATTTGGTCAAAACGAACGAGGCAACGTGCCAGTGAATCGGCAAACATGACGTATCCATCTTGCGTACAGACGACGCATTGGTATTGCACATGCACCGGTCGGCGATTTTCTGCGGCCGCACTTCACCGTCATCTTTTGGACCAGGAGCCTTTCTCATGTCGGACGCTTATATTGTCGCTGCCGCACGTACTGCCGGCGGGCGCCGGAACGGTCGCCTCTCAGGCTGGCACCCCACCGATCTCGCCGCGCAGGTGCTGAACGCACTCGTCGAACGAGCGAATCTCGATCCGGCATTGATCGAAGACGTCATTCTGGGCTGCGTCGGGCAGGCAGGCGAACAGTCGACCAACGTCGCGCGAGGCGCCGTGCTCGCGTCAAAGCTTCCCGAAAGTGTTCCGGCAACGTCGGTCGATCGTCAATGCGGCTCGTCCCAGCAGGCGCTGCACTTTGCCGTCCAGGCGGTCATGTCCGGCACCCAGGATGTCGTGATCGCTGGCGGCGTCGAGAGTATGAGTCGCGTGCCGATGGCCTTGCCACATACGCTCCCGGAAAAAAACGGATTCGGCAGCTATATCGGCCCGGGTATCCAGGCCCGCTACCCCGGGATCGTGTTCAGTCAGTTCGAGGGTGCGGAGATGCTGGCGGCCAAGTACGGGCTCGAAAAATCGCACCTCGACCGCTATGCGCTGGCCAGCCACCGGAAAGCGATAGCGGCAACAAACGCGGGCCACTTCACCGATGAAATCGTGCCCATTACGGTCACCACGCAAGACGGCGTGGACGTGCAGCATGTCGTTGACGAAGGCATCCGCTTCGACGCCACGCTGGACGGCATCGCCGGCGTGAAACTGATTCGCGAGGGCGGACAGGTATCGGCGGCGACGGCGAGCCAGATTTGCGACGGCGCGTCCGGCATCGTGGTCGTCAACGAGCGCGGGCTCAAGGCGTTGGGCGTCGCGCCGCTCGCCCGCATTCACCATATCAGCGTACTCGGTCACGACCCGGTCATCATGCTCGAGGCACCGATCCCGGCGACCAAGCGCGCCCTCGTGAAGGCCGGCATGCGTATCGATGATATCGACCTGTACGAAGTGAACGAGGCGTTCGCACCAGTGCCGCTTGCATGGCTCCGCGCGCTGGAGGCGGATCCCGACAAACTCAACGTCAACGGCGGCGCCATCGCGCTGGGCCACCCGCTTGGCGCAACCGGCACCAAGCTGATGACGACACTGATTCATTCGCTGCGCCGCACCGGTGGCCGATATGGCCTGCAGACCGTCTGCGAAGGTGGTGGCCTCGCGAACGTCACGATCGTCGAGCGTCTTTGAAGGGCTCGCAACGCCCGAACCAGGTTCCATGATGTCGCCCGTTTCCGCGAGACACCGAAAGGGTCGGGAGCGGACGAATCATCGCGATCGACTCACGTGGCCGTCGAAACGTGAGTGATCGACACCCAAACGATTCAAGGAGACGAATAGTGGATGTTCATGCCGCAGTAGTACGGGAGCCGGGAAGCGCGTTTCATCTCGAACGGCTCAGGATTCAGGATCCGTTGGCGAACGAAGTCCTCGTCCGTATTGCCGGAACTGGTGTCTGTCACACCGATGTTCATGTGCGCGACCAGGGTTTCCCGGGGGGGTATCCCGTTGTGTTGGGGCACGAGGGATCGGGTGTCGTTGAAAAAGTGGGCCAGGCCGTCACGAAAGTTCAGGTCGGCGATCACGTCGTGCTCAGCTATCGGGCGTGCGGGCAGTGTGAAAGTTGCTGCAGCCGGAAAACAGCCTATTGCGCCCATTTCCCAGCGCTCAATTTCTCGGGACGGCGCGAAGACGGCTCCCCATCCTATGCGGCCGATGACGGCAGTCCGGTATACGGGTGCTTCTTCGGGCAATCGTCGTTCGGCTCCCTTGCGCTCGCATCGGAGCAAAACGTCGTGAAGATCCGCAAGGACGTACCGCTGGAACTGATGGGGCCACTTGGCTGCGGAATCCAGACGGGCGCCGGTACGGTTCTGAACGCGTTGCAGGCTCGGCCGGGCACGTCGATCGTGGTGTTCGGCGTGGGTCCCGTCGGACTGTCCGCGATCATGGCGGCGAAGTTGGCAGGTTGCTCGACGATCGTTGCGGTCGACCTGAACGAAGAGCGACTGTCATTGAGCCGTGAGCTCGGCGCGACGCACACGGTTCACGGCGCCGCGGCGGATCTCGCGACAGTCCTGGCGCAGTGGACGGGAGGCGGTGCGAACTATGCCGTCGAGTGCACGGGTGTGCCGGCTGTGTTGAAACGTGCGGTCGAATGCTTGCGCACAAGCGGCGTGTGTGCACTCGTTGGCGCATCGCCTGCGGGCGCCGAGGTTTCGCTCGGAATGTCGCTCCTGCTGATGGGCCGCACGGTCAAGGGCGTCATCGAGGGCGACAGTATTCCCGACGAGTTCATTCCCTATCTGATCGATTTGTGGAAGGACGGGAAATTCCCGTTCGATCGCCTGGTCAAATACTACCGCCTGGAGAATATCAACCAGGCCGTCAAAGACAGCGAGCAAGGCGACACCATCAAGGCAATCCTGCTACCCAATCAATGACATGACCGATCAGCCGGTGAACCAGTCGTTAAAAAGCAACTAGCACCGCTGGACGAACACCATGAAATCCGGCTGATCGTGTATCTACCAGCTCGGCGCTCTCTGTTCGCGATCCTTATTTTCTTCTAAAAATCAATACTTCATAACGGGTTGTCACGCGCAGCACCATGGCGCGTGCGAATCCGTCATGCAACGACTGTATCCGCTCAAGCCATCTCATTCTGAACATCTTTAACGACGGAGACATGAACATGAACACGATTAGTGCCGTCCCCATGCAGGACCGAGTCGTGATCGTCACGGGCGCTGGCTCTGGCATTGGCCGCGCAACGACATTGCTGCTTCTGGAACTGGGGGCGTCGGTCTTCGCCACGGATCGAAACCCGGCGACGTTGGAAGAAACGCGATCGATTGCCCAGTCGGACCGGCTATCGACATTGACCCACGATGTGACTTCCGAAGAAGACTGGGGCAACGCTTTGTCTGCCGTCGCCGAAAACGGTCGGCTTGATGGCTTGGTCAACAATGCGGGGATCATGCTTGATGGCAAATTCGATAGCAGCGCCGTTGACGACCTCAGACTGCAATATCGCATCAATGTGGAAGGCCCGTTCCTCGGCATGCAGAGCACCCTCCCGTTGATGCGAAAAACAATTCAGGATCACAACGCCCATCCCTCCATCGTTAACGTCTCTTCGATCTTCGGGCACATCGCGGGATCTCACTACGCAGCCTATTCGGCCAGCAAGGGGGCGATACGAATGCTGTCGAAAGCCGTCGCAGTGGAACTGGCTGCCGAAGGTATTCGCGTCAACTCGGTCCTCCCTGGCCCGACTGCCACGGCGCTCGGCGCCTCGCACCAGCCATTGAGAGATTCGCATGGGAACCCGCTCACTAAGGAGGAAACGCTCGCCCGCTGGACTCAGCGGATTCCGATGGGACGCTTTGGCGCGGCCGTGGAAGTCGCCAATGCCATCGCGTTCCTTCTCAGCGACCTGTCCTCTTACGCCACCGGTACCGAAATCGTACTGGATGGTGCGTATTCCGCGTCCTAACAACGCCACGAATCACTGGCGAGCGAGTCTATATGGAACATCAAAACCTCGACGGACATCCGGGCGGATGCCTGTGTGGCGCGGTCCGTTATGAATGTACCCACGTGCCGGATCGCGTCATTGCCTGCCATTGCAGCCATTGCCGTCGCGCATCAGGCAGCGGTTACTCCCTGAATATCGTTGTGCCCGAAACCTCAGTCACGCATCTAGGCCATCCGCCCGCGATCTACCGGGATCGGAGCGATGCCGGCCGCGTCGTCGAGCGAATGTATTGCCGTGAATGTGGCAGTCCGATTGCAAGCCGCACGTCGCTCTTGCCGGGTCAGTTGCTCCTCAAGGCTGGTTCGCTCGACTCGCCACCCCAGGCGGCACCGGTACTTCAGGTCTGGGCCGCCTCCGCATTGCCATGGGCGATGCTGCCATCGATCCCCGCCAGGGAGCACGGTTAAAGGCATGGCGCTTGAACCGAGGCGCCATCGGGCAGTCGATTAGACATCCCATACCGCCAACCTCCCTTTGAGCGGGAGGTTGGCGACGATGTGGATTCATTTTTCGGTGAAATTGGCAGAAGTGGTACGCCGGTCACTGGCAGGTCGTGTTGGTGCAGCCCTTGACGCCTTCCGCGGCAGGTAGTGACCGCATCCTCGGGTGTCCGCCACCCCTCTACAATTCGACCTCGATGGCCGATGTCGCGGCATTTGTCCGACACCGGACGAATACGCCCGGCGCCGGCGTCCGTCAGCGCGCGGCCATGCGAATCGCGCCATCCAATCGAACGGACTCTCCGTTGAAATAGCCGTTGGCGATTATGGTTTCGGCAAGCTGCGCAAACTCTTCGGGATTGCCCAGACGCTTCGGGAATGGTACCGATGCGGCCAGCGCGGCCCTGACGTTGTCGGGCAACGCTTGCAACAGCGGCGTGTCGAAGATGCCGGGCATGATGGTGTTCACGCGAATACCTTCGGACATGAGGTCGCGCGCGATCGGCAAGGTCATCCCAGTGATCGCGGCCTTTGACGCGCTGTAGGCCGCTTGCCCCATCTGCCCGTCCTGCGCGGCCACGGAAGCCGTATTGACGATCACCCCCCGTTCACCATCTTCCTGCGGATCGAGTGTCAGCATGCCCGCTGCCGACTTCGCGATGCAGCGGAAGGTGCCCACCAGGTTGATCTGGATGATGCGATCGAACGCATCCGTCGGAAAGTACTTGACCTCGCCGGTCGTCTTGTCGCGACTGGCTGTCTTGATCGAATTGCCGGTGCCTGCGCAGTTGACCAGCACACGCTCCTGGCCGTTTGCGACGCGTGCCTGTGCAAATGCAGCGTCGACCTGTTCTTCGGACGTCACGTCGACCTTGCAGAACACACCGCCAAGCTCGCGCGCCAACGCCCCGCCCTGCTCCGTGTTCAGGTCGAACAACGCCACCTTGACGCCATGGCTTGCCAGGCGCCGGGCCATGACGGCACCCAGGCCGGACGCACCGCCGGTAATCACCGCTGCAATATTGGAGTCGAGTTTCATGTTTTCTATCGAGTCAGTAGGGATCGGAACAGGGTTGGGTCAGACCTGGTAGTAGCGTTCGTGAGCGGCAGCCATTGCCCGCATGCGCGGCGTCGCCGCATAGTGCGGCCCTAACGCGGCATGCTTTTCGCAAAGCGCCACCACACGGTCGAGACCGAGCCAGTCCGCGTACTTGAGCGCACCGCCGGCATAGGCAGGGAAACCCAGGCCAAGCAACAGTGACATGTCGAGTTCCGCAGGGGTGGCTACTACGCCTTCCTCCAGCGCATGTGCCGCCTCGACGATCATCGGCAGCATCATCCGTTCGATGATTTCGTCGTCGTCAAACGCGCGCGGACCCTGCAATTGCAACGTCGCGACCAGCGCGTGCGCGTCCGCCGCCGGGGACTTGCGCGGACGGCCCGCCGGATCATTGTCATAGCGATAGAAGCCCACGCCGTTCTTCTGGCCATACCGTTTGTTTGCGACCATCAGCTTGATCGCGTTGCGCTCGACCGGTCGCATGCGCTGCGGATACCCGGCGCCGATCACGTCGCCCACGTGCGCGCCGACATCCATGCCGACCACATCCTGCAGGTATGCGGGCCCCATCGGCCAGCCGAAGCCCTCCATCACGCGGTCGATCTGTTCGAAGTCGGCGCCATCGGCCACGAGTTGCGTGAAAGCAATGATGTAAGGTGTCAGGAGGCGATTGACGAGGAAGCCTGGGCAATCCTTGACGACGACCGGCGTCTTTCCCATCGCCACGGCATAGCCCACCGCCGTCGAGACGGCGGCATCGCTTGTCTTCTCGCCACGAATCACTTCGACCAGCCGCATGACGGGTACAGGGTTGAAGAAATGCATGCCGACAAAGTTTTCCGGGCGGGCGAGCGACTGGGCAATGTCGTCGATGCGAAGACTGGACGTGTTCGATGCGATCACCGTGCCAGGCCCAACGGCCCTTTCGAGCGCTGCGAGCACTTTCCGTTTGACATCGAGGTTCTCGACCACGGCTTCAATCACGCAATCGACCTCGGTAAAACCTGCTTCGTTGAGCTGCGGGACAATTGTGGCGCGCACCGCATCGGCCTTGGCCTGGTCGAGCTTGCCATTCTTGACCAGCTTGGCGAGTTGCTTGCCGGCCTCGGTCATCCCGACATCAAGCTGCGACTGGGCAATATCCTTCAAGCGCACCGGCATACCGCGAAGCGCGCTGGTGTACGCAATGCCGCCGCCCATAATTCCCGCCCCCAGTACCGCCCCTTGCTTGACCGGACGGGCGTTCTGCGCGTGGCGTCTGAACAGTTTCTTGAGCGCCTGATCGTTGAGAAATGCCTGGACGAGCGACCCGGCCGCTTGTGTGCGCGCGATTCGGCCGAAGGCTGCCGATTCGAGATCCAGCGCACCGGCACGGTCGCAGGTCGCAGCCTCGACCATCATCTCCAGCCCCATGACCGCGGCCGGTTGATGCTTGCCGCTCCGTGCCGCAATCTGCGCGCGCACGGCGCCCGCGATGCCCGCCGCTTCTTCACGCGTCATCGGCATACGCTCGAGCTTGCGCCGTTGCGCGTCGCGCCAGTTCACGTCTCCCTGCACCGCACGCCGCAACAGGTCCAGGGCGCGATCACGCAGGCTTTCCGGCGCGGCGATTTCGTCGACAACGCCCGCGGCAAGCGCCGCCGACGCCTTCGCCGGATTTCCGCTCGCGACCCACTCCGCGGCGGTACCCAGGCCAGCCAAGCGCGACAGACGCACTGTGCCGCCCAGGCCAGGAATCAACCCGAGATTGACCTCCGGCACGCCGACCTGCGCCGTCGTCGACATCACCCGCATCGGTGCCAGCAAGGCCACCTCGAGCCCGCCGCCGAGTGCGAAGCCATTGATCGCCACCACGCTGGGGATATCCAGATCCTCAAAAGCATTGATCCGGTCGTTGTTCGCGCGCGTACCTTGCGCGATCTCCTCGGCAGGCTGCTGGAACGTCGCGCCGAACTCGGTGATGTCGGCACCGACGATGAACACCTCTTTCGCACTGGTTACCAGCACGCCACGCACTTCCGGCGACGCCGCGATTCTCCGCGTCGCCTCCTCGAATTCGTCGATGGTCCGTGCGTCAAGCTTGTTAATGGCCGCGTCGCGCCTGTCGAAGCGCAACTCCACCAGACCGTCCTGCAACGGCAAAACCTCGATGCTCTCACCTTGAAACAAAATCTCCTCCTTGTCACCGGTCTCCAGACCGGCCCATACCGAAGCGATAGAGACCGTCGATCGGACGGCACGCCTGGAACCGGCAACCGAGCCGCTTTCCAGGGGCGCCGGTATGCAACGTGCCAGATGCACCAAGGCTAGACAAAAGCGCGCGCGGTCCCATCGTCCGATATGAGTATTTGGCGGCTGGCGAGATTGGTGCCTTCTGAGCCCCCTGTTGCAAGCGGCCCGGCGGAAGGATGGCGAAAAATAGTCCGTTTGAACGACCGATCATGTATCCGGGATCCCGTACCGTTCGGCTGCGGACGTCAGCCAGGCTCCGGTGAGTCGAGCCCCTCGTGAATCGACACGACGCGTATCGGCGTAACAGGCACACGCCGTGCCCCGATGTGTGAGGGTTTCCGGATCCTGCACGGCCTCCGTGAACAGTGTCGATCCTATTTAGTCGGATGTTGAGTGATGTATCGAATGAACGAACCCGTCAGCCGGCCGGCACCGCCGGACGCAGTCGACGACACACCACCGGACGGATTTGTCCGTATGGCAACGAACGGAGGTTTCACCGCGCAACTCGGAACCTTGTACTGGCATGCCGAACGGCGCGCGGTCGGCATCCGCCTGGGCGCATGTCATCTGAATCATCTCAGCATCCCGCACGGCGGATTGCTCGCGACACTCGCCGATACCGCGATCGGCATCGTGCTGAACCGCGAAAGCGGTGCGAAACAACAAAGCGTCACCGCACATCTGAGTCTTGACTATCTCAATACCGCGCGTGCGGGCGACTGGATCGAAGCGCAAGTCGACGTCGACAAGATGGGCGCCCGCCTGCATTTCGCGACATGCCGGCTGATGTCCGGCGAACGCTGCCTGCTGAAAGCCAACGCGACGTTCGCTGTCGTACGGCCGCGATAACGTGAGAATTGTCGGCGTGCCATGAATACGAACGCAGAATGCCCCACCCCGTCAATCGAAGCGCGCGAGCCCCCCGGTCGCGCGCGCGGCGTGCAAACGCTCGATCGTGCCATCGACGTGTTGCGCTTGCTCGCGCAACATCAGTTGGCCGGGATGTCGCTGGCGTCGATCGTTGCGGAAACCGGGCTCGACCGCACGACCGCGTATCGGATCACGTCGTCGCTCGTCACATCCGGCATGGCCTCGCGCGATCTGCACAAGCGATATCGGCTTGGCGTCGAGACGATGGCGCTGGGCATGGCGTCGATGTACCGCCCGCCACTCGTCGAGCGCTGCACTCCAATGATGAAGATGCTTGCACGGCAGGCGACCGGGCATGTGCTGCTGTCGGTTCAGTCGGGCGACTATTCGCATTGTTTGCACATGGAGTCGCCAAGCGCCCGGATACTCGAACTCGAGTCGTACGTTGGCAAGGTCCGTGTGCTGGGGACTGGCATTTCCGGCGTCGCGCTGCTTGCCATCCTGCCCGACCGCCAAATCCACCAGCACTATGCGCGGCACTGCGCCGAATATCAGCAACATCGTGTGACCGAAAGCAAACTGCTGCGCATGGTGAATCAGACACGGGCAGCCGGTTTCGCCTATATCACGTCGGGCGACGTGGCGGGTGTCGGCATCGGCTTCGAGGCAGGTTCATGCGGACTTGCAGGCCTGAACTTCGTCGCGCTCGCTTCCGAATTGTCGAGTACGCGCGCAGCCGAGATCGCCGATCTGATGCGCACTCAGCTATGCCACTATCTTCGTTGAACGCATCCCGCTCTCGGCCAGCATCGTCAGACGCCGCCCAGCAGTTGCACTTTTCCGGCCCAATTCTTCCCGCTCCCCTTTCGAAAAGATGCGTCTGTTCTCGCACCACTTGTCCAAAAAAGAAGTAATCCAGACCAATATGGCTCAACCAATTGCGAATCACGGTACCCCGGCGTTCTCGACCTTGGCAGATCGCGCTGCGCTGTTGCTCCATGTTCATAATGAATCGCGGCTCCCCCGATACAACACGCACTGTCACAAGACGACAGAATGAAACATCGATACATGCCGTTTCTTCGTGCACTTGCGTTTCAGTCAACCGCCACCTTGGCTGCATGTGGTAGTGATGCGGCCAGCAACCCGATCTCTGCGGATATTGTTTCAGCCTCAGCCTACTCGGCCTCATCCGGTGTGGCCAGCGTCACTGCGATCTGCCAGTTGGTCGCCTACTGGGCGCCCCATTCCAACTTCAAACCGGTAAAAGGCAACGACATTGTTGTTCGCTCTTCGACGGACCGCGCCGGCCCGCGGCCGGCCGGTCGTGTCTTGTATGAACGGTACACGACGCATCCACCGACGGTCTCGTTGCGAAGAACATGCCGGTTACAGCAGCCGACGACGAGACCATTTTTCTGCAAGAGGCAAGTGACATGGTGGCGTTCCTCAAGGGCCCGCGTCCGCTCTAACGCTTGGGCGGCTACGTAGGTTGCGATGCCTTACATGAATCCCAGTTCGCACTTGCGTTCGGCCGCCGAGAAATGGTTCGGACCTCCGGGGGCCTGGCCTTGGCGTGTGATGCGCTACGGCCGCACCACTCGCGGTGTCCGGTACGTCTGGATAGAGGCACTGCGCCCGGCCGGCGCGCGGACCATCATCTTCTTCCGTCATCCGGACAGCGCATGGCGCGTGTTTCCTCCGGATGCCGAAGAATACCCGATGCTGGGGCGACCGCAGCGCCGTTTCCAGAATCCGGCAGGGCAAGGTCATGGCACCCACTGCGCGCTAGGCAAAGAATAGCGTGGGCGCCTGACCGCTCTCGCGTGCGGATTCAACCCGTCGATGCAACGAATTGATGAAATCGCTCAGCCGGTGTATCGAAGTCTAGTGTCTTTCGCGGACGCTCATTGAGCCGCCTGGCTACAGCATTGAGCTTGGCCTGCGAATAGGCCGAGAG
>NZ_JPGM01000093.1:0-28267 GCF_000731655.1 Burkholderia sp. MSh2
TGGCACCGAGCCGCAATTCGTACTTGAACGGATACAGGCTCGAACCGAGCACTGCATCCGTGATTTCAACGACGCTCTGGTTCTGAAAGATCCGGTTCTCTCGATTGAGCGTCGCCAGCCACAACCACGGGCGCACGCTCATCTCGTAGTACGCGTAGCGATCGTCTTCGCCAACAAACGACAACTCGGTAATCAAGCCGATGATTTCACGCTTGCCCGCACCCAGATTACCCAACCCCGCGCCGCCGGGCACACCGGGAACGAACGTGCCTTTTCCGTCGAATTCAATCGAGATGGTCAGTTCGGTGCCAATCAGCTTGTCCGCCTGGATCCGTTCGCGCGCCGCATAGACGGGCAGCGTCGGTATGCTCAAGGTCTTGAGTTCCAGCGTGAATTCGGAAAGCTCGCCGAGCGCTTCGTTACCCCGAAGCTTGATCGGCAGGAGCATCGCCTCTCCAGCGACCTCTGGCAACGCCATACCCTTGATCGACACGACACGGGACTGCGTGGGTAAGTACATGAATTCCTCGTCTCAGCAAGAGCCGCGCCTCGATTCACTTCATCGTGTTGACGCTTCGCGTGTCTGCACAGATTCTCCCATCTCGATTGATGAAAGACGATTTTCGCAAAAAGCTACACCAGAAGGCGCGGCAAGATCTATCAGACGAGTACGATTTTACGATATTTGATATTTCAAAAAATCCATTAACATTTGATTCCAAAAAAAATATCCACCGATAAGCAATCAATTTATTTACTTGATTAATTTACATTTCCCACACACTTTTCAGCACATCACCTCGACTTTATCGAGGCATAACATTAAGAAAATAACTTTAATAAAAAGCCGCCTCGGCCATCACGGAAAGATGAGCAACACCAGTAAAGCTGGCGAATAAAAAACGACAGGAACCGCTCTCGCTGATCGGGCATAAAGCGGCCGCACAGCGAGATGTGATGCACGCACGCATCGCGTTATGGGCTGATGAGGGCCACTCCAATATGGTGATCGTGAGGGAACCGGGGGTCTCCGTATAGACGGTCTGCCTGTGGCGCAAGCGCATTGCCCGGCAAGGTATCCAAGGCATTCGTGAAGGTAAGCGCAGTGGCCGTCCACCACGCATTACGCACGAAGCGCGACTGCAGTTGATTGAGCTGGCCTGTGAAGCACAGAACCTGAGGGGCGGTTTACGCCGCCCCTTGAAGGGATTGCGGCGCGCGCTGTGAAACGCAGCGTCGTCGAGCAGATCAACATGCAACCATGTGCAGCGTATTCCGCAAGCCGGCAACGTGCGCCCGTGCCAGATCCATAACTGGCAGCACAGTCCCGATCCAGCCTTCTGCGAGAAGGTCAACGTGATTTGCAGGCTGTACTGCAAGGCGCCACGAAACACGGCGGTGCTCAGTATCGACGAGAAGACCGGCATTAAGGTGGTTGAGCACAAGCACCCGGGACGCTCACCCGTGCAGGGATGACTGCGTCGTTGCAAACCCGCATATATCCGCCACAGCACCTAACCGTTGATTGCCCCGCTCAATGCGCATACCGGACAGGTGCTGGCAGAGTGCCGCGCCGGCATACCCAAGACGATCTGGTCACCTTCATGACGCGCGTGGCTGCTGCATTTCTGGACAAACAGGTGCGCGTAGTCTGGGGACACCTCAATACACGTCGCGCTCAGGCTGCCTGGCTGGCATTCAACGCGCGGCACGGCAAGCGGTTTAACTTCGACTTCACACCGCTGCACGCGAGACCGGTCAATCAGATCGAGCTCTGGTTCCTGTCGACGTTCAGGCTGTCCACTGCAACGGTAACATCGGCAGCCTTGTAGCCATAGACGGCATCCAAAATGAAAAAAGCCGCCGCCCCTTTCGGAACGGCAGCTTTTTTCAGTGCGCCGTGTGATGTAGAAATTTTCCCTTCACGGGCCGCGCCTCTGGCACCCGCTCGCGCCACCTCTACCGACTTCGCTACCGCCCTGCTTCGCAGGAAGCGAAACAAGGCAACGCGAATGCTCCGCTGACACGCCCTGTCGTCCATTGCTCCCGCGCCTGCAAATCCGGAACGACCGCCGCCACATGCAAACCTTCCGCGTCAAGGCAGACCGCCGAAAGCCACACGCTATTTCTGCAACTCCGGCTCATAGACGCCATCAACCCGCCGATAGGTGTAAGAAAGCGTCTTGAACCCCGGGTCATAAAGCCTCCGATACGCGTCATTGCAAGCGTCGTCCAGCTTCACCGGATAACTCGGCGGCCACGCCGCAACAGGCTGACACCTGAAATCGTCCGCGCCCGCGCCGTCCTTTTTGAACCGCAACACCATCAGGCTCTCCTGAATCTGCTGCGCCGCCTTCTCGTAGTACCGCTGGTTGTTCAATACGACGCCGACCGGAAAATAGTCCGACTTGAGGCCTTCGGCCATATCCGGCTCCGCGACCATGACGGCCGCCTTGCGCAGGAATGCCTCGGCCGCGGCAGGGTCCGACTGCATCAGGCGCTGCCCCTTGAATTTGTAGGCCACCGCCACGACCGGAAGTTGGCCGGGCGTCGGGTGTTCGCCCCACCACGCGATGATCTGGTCGAGGCTGCGTGCGAAAAGCTGCTCGACCTCGCCCGAGTCGGACTGCGTCACGTGCAACGGCAACTGGCAGTCCACCACGCATTGCGCAACGACCGGCGGATCGCCTGCCTTCCAGCGCTTCCAGGTTTCCTCGTCGCGCGCATTTTGCCGGTGATCGTCGATTGCGCCGGATACCAGGGCCACGGGCGCCAGCGCCACGATCGCCGCGCCCCACGCAAGATCGCACGACGTTGAATGACTGCCGGCAAGGAGATTGCCGCAATCGGTCGAGCACGCGCCGAGCGCGAGCGCACACGCCAGGCACGCAAGGTGCCGGATGATCGTCATGAACTTCGACATTGTTCCCCAAGGTGATCGTGAGTCATTCTTCCGGCCGCAGCCATCCTCGCCGCGGCGCGCCTCCGGAGGCGGAGAGCCGCCGCGCGAATTTAACGAATCGGTCGATCACAAGATAACTGTCGGCTTTGTCAGGGGTTCAACCGCCCCGCACCGATCAGCAAACGGCCCGGAAGAGGAAGTCACGCGGGCACCGTGCCTCTCTGCAGCGTCGCCGCCTGCGCGCCCACCCTCCCGCGCCAGTTCTCCCCGCCCTCCAGTGACGGCGTCGACTCGAACACCTCCGCGATCCAGTCGGCGAACACGCGCACCTTCTGCGACAGATGCCGGTTATGCGGATAGACGATCGAGATCGGCTTCGGTTTCGGATTGCAGTCCGGCAGCACCTCGACCAGCGAGCCGTCGAGCAGGTTCGGCAGCACCATGAACAGCGTCGGCTGGATCATCCCGAACCCTTCGAGCCCGCACGTCACGTAGGCATCCGAATCGTTGACCGTGACGCTCCCGTTCATCCGCACCTCGAACGGCTTGCCGTCGATCATGAACACCCACGGAATAGCCCGCGCGCCGTGGCTCGACCGGAAACTCACCGCATGATGCTCGGCGAGATCGGCAATCTCGTGCGGCTCGCCGTGACGCGCGAGGTAGTCGGGCGACGCGCAGGTCACGCGCTTCAGCATCCCGATGCGCCGCGCGACCATCGACGAATCCTCGAGCGGCCCGACCCGGATCATGCAGTCGATACCCTCCTCGACCGGGTCCACGTAGCGATCGGAAAGGCCCAGCTCGAGCGTGATGTCCGGATAGCGCTGCCGGAAGATCGACAGCGACGGCAACACGATGCGCCGCCCGAGCGAACTCGGCATGTGGACGCGCAGCACGCCGCTCGGCTTGCGGTTGCCGGTCTGGAAACTCGCGTCGGCCTCCGCGATCTCGGCGATGATCTTCATGCAATGCTCGTAGTACGCGGCGCCTTCCGGCGTCAGCGACAGCCGGCGCGTCGTCCGGTGCATCAGGCGCACGCCGAGCAGCGCCTCGAGATTCTGGATGATGGTCGTCACCGACGCGCGCGGCATCGCCAGCGTGTCGGCCGCGCGCGTGAAGCTGTTCGCATCGACCACGCGGGTGAAGACTTCCATTGCCTGGATTCGGTCCATGCTGCTCTCCCTTCGAATCGCCAACGGAACAGCATAGAGCGCGCGGCAGGCGCGGCACAAGCCCCCTGCGATTGTTCTCCCATCCCGAATAGTCTCGGCATGTCGCACGGGAAAACGATCCGGTTTCGTCCAGATCCACGCGGCAGGCATCCTGTTCGTTGCGGACCGCGGCCGTGTCCCGTCCGCTATCGCACGAAGCGTTCGCGATACCCCTGCGGCGACACGCCGAGCACGCGCACAAAACTGCGCCGCAGCGTCTCCTCCGAACCGAATCCGCATCGCGCGGCGATCCGCTTGACCGGCCAGGCCGTTTCGCCGAGCAGGCGCTGCGCGGCCTCGACGCGGATCTGCTCGACCGCGCGGGCGGGCGTGCGGCCGGTTCCCGCGCGATAGTGGCGCACGAAGCTGCGCTCGCTCATGCGCACCCGCTCGGCCAGCGCCGGCACCGACAGGTCGGCCGTCAGGTGCTCGGCCATCCACGCATGCAGCTCGCCGAACCGGTCGTCGGTGCGCTGCATCGACAGCATGGCGCTGAACTGCGCCTGTCCGCCCGGCCGCTTCAGGAACACGACGAGTTCGCGCGCGACGTCGAGCGCAACGTCCCGCCCGAGATCCTCCTCGACCAGCGCAAGCGCGAGATCGATGCCGGCCGTCACGCCGGCCGACGTCCACAACGCACCTTCGCGAATGAAGATCGGATCGGATTCGACGCGCACGTTCGGAAAGCGCGCGGCGAATTCGTCGCAGCGCGCCCAGTGCGTGACCGCGCGCCGCCCGTCGAGCAGGCCGGCCTCCGCGAGCAGGAACGCGCCGGTGCAGACCGACGCCACGCGCCGCGTACGCGCCGCCTGCCGGCGCACCCAGCTCACGAGCCGCGCATCCTTCGACGCCGCATGCACGCCCTTGCCGCCGGCGACGATCAGCGTATCGGGGTGGCGCGCAGCCGCGCGCAGCGACTCGGCCATCACGACGAGGCCCGACGACGTCTCGACCGGGCCCGCCTCGACCGCGATGACGCGCGGCGCATACGGCGCGGGCAGGCCGCGCTCCAGCGCGAGCTCGTTGACGGACGCAAACACCTGCAGCGGCCCCGACACGTCGAGCAGCTGCGCACGGGGGAACGCGAGGACCAGGATCGAACGCGGGGCGGCAGGCATGGCGATTGGCTGAAAACGTGGGTGATATGGCAATTTCGCCAAACACTACGCGCCTAGAATCGATCTGTCCATCCCGTGCCGGCAACGGCTCGCCTCCCTTCCAATCGGAGTCCTCGCATGACCCTGCATATCGGCCTTCTCGTGTTTCCGGGCGTCCAGCAACTCGATCTCACCGGCCCGCACGACGTGCTCTCGTCGCTGCCCGACGCAGCCGTCCATCTGGTCTGGAAATCGCGCGACGCCGTCGCGTCGAGCAGCGGCCTCGTGCTCGCGCCGACCTGCACGTTCGACGACTGTCCGCCGCTCGACGTGATCTGCGTTCCCGGCGGGATCGGGATCAACGACCTGCTGCTCGATGCCGAAGCGATCGCGTTCGTGCAGCAGCGCGCGGCCGCCGCGCGCTACGTGACGTCGGTCTGCACGGGCGCGCTGCTGCTCGGCGTGGCCGGCCTGCTGCGCGGGCGGCGCGCGACGACCCACTGGGCGTTCCACTCGCTGCTCGAACCGCTGGGCGCCGTGCCGGTGCGCGAACGCGTCGTGCGCGACGGCAACCTGATCACGGGCGGCGGCGTCACGGCCGGCATCGATTTCGCGCTGACGATCGCCGCGGAACTGGCCGGCGACGAGGCGGCACAGGCCATCCAGCTGCAGCTCGAATACGCGCCCGCGCCGCCGTTCAACGCCGGTTCGCCCGACACCGCGCCGGCCGCGGTCGTACAGCGTGTCACCGAGCGCTCGGCGGCCAGCTTCGCCAGGCGCAAGCAGACGATCGAACAGGCGCTGCGCGCGATGGCGCAGTAAAGGCGGGCACCGGTACCAGGGCCGGGAAACTGGAGAACGACGCGCATTCGCGCCGGAGAACCGATCGATGAACATCATCCGCAGCAAGACATTCACCGCAGAACGCGCGTGGGACGCGCACCTGATCGCGACCCTGAACGGCATCACGGTGCGCCTGCACTGGACCGACCAGCCGTATCGCTGGCACGTCAACGAAGACGAGGAAGTGCTCGCGGTGCTCGACGGACGCGTCGAGATGCGCTACCGCGAAGCGGGCGTCGAGCATGCGACGGTGCTCGAAACGGGCGACATCTTCCACGCCACGGCCGGCGCGGAGCACGTCGCACATCCGCTCGGCGAAGCGCGCATCCTCGTGATCGAGACCGAAGGCAGCCTCTGACGGAAGACGCCGGCGCGCGGATGAAAACGGAATCCGCGCGGCGGCGTTCAACTCGCGATCGTGCCCGTGGCCTGCGACGCGATCAGCTTCGGTTGCGGCGAGCACAGGCACTGGCACAGATCGTGTTCGAGCGCGACGACCTTGCCCATGACGGTCATCGTCCGCTCGCCGCCGTCCGACACGATCACGCCCGGCGACTTGCACGCCGCGCAGAACACGGGCGCGCCGAGATACGCGAGTTCGCGTCCGTCGAACGACGAGTTGGCGATCCCGTCGAGCACGACGCCGCCGTGGTCGGTCGTGTCGCCCTTCAGAATGAATTTGCGGCTCATGATGTCGGTTCTTCCCTCGAAAATGCCGCGCGACACGGCGGCGCGGCCGGGCGCAGGCAATCGGAATCCGCCCGTCGGTCGCGGGCGTCCCGCGAGCATATCACCGCTCACGGCCGCCACCCGCCGAGCGCCGCCCTCGTCAGAACGTGCGCCGGATGCCGCTCCACGCCTCAGACTGGCGATCGTTCGCCGATGCACCCTGCCCGTTGGTCGATTCGACCGCCGGACGCCCGGCCGAATCGATACCCGGTGCGTGCGGATGGACAGCGCTCGGGTACGGGGGTACACCTCGCCGGAAAGGAGCCGGGCCCGGTGGCGACCCGGTGGTACGTCATGCCGGCACGATCGCGCGAAGCTGCCGCGACGATAGCGGCGCGCGGCGCAGCCGCCCCGGACGGCGTGCCGCCGCTCACGCGAACAGCGCGAGACACAGCGCGGCGCCGCACAGATACGTACCGAGCGCGCCGACAAAACGCACGGGGTTCGGCCGGGCCATCGTCGGCCACGCGAGCAATCCGATCACGAGCAGGCAGCGGCACACGGTCGCCGCGACGATCAGCGCCAGGATCGCGCGCGACGGATCGTGGGCGCCGAAATAGAGAAACAGCACCGCGAGAAACGGCGCGTATTCGGCCGTGTTGCCGTGCGCGCGCACGATCTTGTACAACCCGTTCGCCGGATCGGACGCACACCCCGCCGAGATGGCGTGCCGGAAGCGCGTGACGGACACGACGAGCCCGAGCCCGAACAGCAGCAGCCCGAGGATCGCCGTACAAACAAGCGCGACGGGATGGATCGGCATGAGACTCCCGGCGAAATCGGAAAGGCGCCGCACATCCGACGATCCTACCCGCGGCCGGCGCGCGCGGCTATCGCGGAAACCCGTACCGCCGCTGCCCGCCTGCCGCAATTTCATCGTCGGGTTCCGGCCCGAATTGCCGTCCCGCCGCGCCGCACGGAACCGGTGCATCGTCCGCATGCCCGGCCGCCGGGGCTGACCGCCGCCACCCCCGCCCGCGAATGCCCCGGCGCGGCGCACGCCAGCGTCGCGGCGCGACGGCCCGGCACCACCGTCCGGCAACGCCGGTTGCCACGCATCGCGGGCACGCACGTTGCATCGGCGCATCTCGGTAGTGAACGCCCTTGGCAGCCCGCTGCGGAGGACTACACTAATCCTTAATGGGGTGCGGCCGGAGCCCGCGCCTTCAGGGAGACGCCGCCATGAATCGGCCGCTGAATCGTATCCTGCCGCGCGTGACCGGTCCCGTATCGGTCTGGACGTGGGTCAAGTGGTCTGTGCTCGCCGCACTGCTGATCGCGGTCGCGATCGTCGCTCGCCTCGTGCAGAGCGAGATCGAGACGTCCCGGCTGCAGGCGCACTACCTGTCGGAACTCACGCGCGACGTCGGCTACACGGTCGAGACGGGCCCGAGCGACCACATCCGCTTCCCCGCGAACGGCCCGTACGACCAGCGCCTCGGCTACGCGATGATTCCGGCATTCCAGGAACGGTTGCTCGCGCGCGGCTTCGTCGTCGGCAGGCAGGCGCGCGATTCGCAGCGGATGCTGTCGCTGGGCGAGCGCGGGCTGTTCCTCCCGTTCGACGAGAAGGACCAGGCCGGCCTGATGCTGTTCGACTCGACCGGCGCGCCGCTGTTCTCGACCGTGTTCCCGCAGCGGGTCTATGCCGATTTCGACGCCGTGCCGCACGTGGTCGCCGATTCGCTGCTGTTCATCGAGGATCGCTACCTGCTCGACGGGAACGAACCGAACCGCAACCCCGCGATCGACTGGGGGCGTTTCAGCCGCGCGCTCGCCGACCAGGCGCTGCACGTGGTCAACCGCCACCAGGCGCGCCCCGGCGGCAGCACGCTCGCGACGCAGATCGAGAAGTTCCGCCATTCGCCCGAGGGCCGTACCGCGACGCCGCCCGAGAAACTGCGGCAGATCGCGTCCGCGTCGGTCCGCGCGTACCTGAACGGCCCGCAGACGATGGCCGCGCGCCGCACCATCGTCGTGCGCTACCTGAACTCGGTGCCGCTCGCCGCGCGGCCGCACATCGGCGAAATCACCGGCATCGGCGACGGCCTGGCCGCCTGGTACGGCCGCAACCTCGACGACGTGAACCGCATCCTGTCCGCGCCGACGACCGGCGACAACGTCGACGAACAGGGCAGGACGTTCCGCGAAGTGCTGTCGCTGATCATCGCGCAGCGCGCACCGTCGTACTTCCTCAATCGCGGCTATCCGGCGCTGCAGCGGCTGACCGACAGCTACCTGCGGTTGCTGTCGAACGGCGGCGTGATCTCGCCCGCGCTGCGCGACGCCGCGCTCGCCGCGCAGATCGAGCGCAGCGCGCCGCCAGCCGCCGCGCACGTGCAGTCGTTCGTGTCGCGCAAGGCCGTGACGTCCGCGCGCGCATCGCTGCTGGCGGCGCTCGGCATCGGCGACCTGTACCAGCTCGACCAGCTCGACCTGCAGGCCACCAGCACGCTCGACAACGGCGTGCAGCAGGCGGTCGCCGAACGGCTCGCGCAGGCGTCGACGCGCGACGGCGCGCAGGCGGCCGGCCTGTACGGGTTCGAGATGCTCGCGCCGCAGGACGACCCGTCGCACCTCACGTACAGCTTCACGCTGTACGAGCGCCGCAACGGCGCGAACCTGCTGCGCGTGCAGACCGACAGCGTGAACGAACCGTTCGACGTCAATCGCGGCGGCCGCATCAACCTCGGCTCGACCGCGAAACTGCGCACGCTGATCACGTACCTGCAGATCGTCTCCGACCTGCATGCGCGCTATGCGAACCTGTCGAACGCGGAGCTTGCGCGCGTGAAGCCCGACCCGCTCGACGGGCTGTCGCGCTGGGCGCTCGACTACCTGTCGCACACGAACGACCGCTCGCTGCAGGCGATGCTCGACGCGGCCGTCGAACGCAAGTATTCGGCAAGCCCCGACGTGTTCTACACGGGCGGCGGCGCGCAGGTGTTCTCGAACTTCGAAAAATCGGACAACGGCCGCATCATGACGCTGCACACGGCGTTCGAGCATTCGGTCAACCTGGTGTTCGTCCGGCTGATGCGCGACATCGTCCACTACGAGACGCTGGAGGCGGCCGGCCCGTCGTCGTCGTGGCTCGGCGATCCCGAGCAGCGCCGCCGCTATCTGCAGCAGTTCGTCGACGGCGAAAGCCAGGTCTACGTGAAGCGCTATTACACGCGCTATGCGGACAAGGCGCCCGACGACGCGCTCGCGCTGATGCTGCGCGACGTGCGCAAGTCGCCGCCGAAGATCGCGACGGTGCTGCGCAGCGTCGCGCCGAACGAATCGCTCGCCTGGTTCGACGCGCAGATGCGTGCGCAGCTGAAAGGCACGCCGGCCGCGACGCTGTCCGACGACGATCTCGCCGCGCTCTACGCGAAATACGCGATCGACCGCTTCAACCTCAACGACCGCGGCTATATCGCGAGCGTGCACCCGCTCGCGCTGTGGACGCTCAACTACCTGCGCGCGCACCCGGGCGCGTCGCTTGCCGACGTCCAGCGCGACAGCCGCGACGTGCGTTTCTACACGTACTCGTGGCTGTACAAGACGCGCTATCACGCGACCCAGGACCGCCGCATCCGCCGCATGGTCGAGCTGCGCGCATACGCGGAGATCACGAAGTCGTGGCGCGCGCTCGGCTACCCGTTCGCGGAAGTCACGCCCTCCTATGCGGCCGCGATCGGCGCATCGGGCGACCAGCCCGACGCCCTCGCGAAACTGATCGGCCTGATCGCGAACGGCGGCCAGAAGGCGCCGACCGAAACGATCACGCGGCTCGATTTCGCGAAGGGCACGCCGTACGAAACGCGCTTCGTGCGTGCGGCCCCGCAACCGCAGCCGATGCTGTCGCCGGAAATCGTCAACGTGGCGCACACGCTGCTGCGCGACGTCGTGCTCGACGGCACCGCGCGCCGCCTCGCGGGCGGGTTCACGCTGCCCGACGGCAAGACGCTCGACGTGTACGGCAAGACGGGTACGGGCGACCAGCGCTTCAACGTCTATGCACGCGGCGCGCGGCTGATCGAATCGCGCAAGGTGAACCGCAGCGGCACGTTCGTGTTCGTGCTCGGCGACCGGTTCTTCGGGGTCCTGACGGCAACCGCGCACGAACCGTATGCGGCGCGCTACGACTTCACGAGCGCGATGGCCGTGCAGTTGCTGAAATCCATGGCGCCGGCGCTGGCGCCGCTGATCGAACGCCCGGCCGAGGCCCGCACGCACGCGGCAGACCCTGCGCCGCAGCCGGAGGCGGCTTCGGCGCAACCGTCCTGATCGCCGTGCATCCGTTCGCGCGGCGATGCGCCGTTCGGTGCGAGCGGCCGCCGGTGTGCATGTCGGGCAACGTATCGAAGCCGATATCCTCGATGCGACGTACGTCGCTCGCGGACATCGCCGCACCGTTCGGATCGACGTCGCCGCCACTCGGACGATTCCCGCAGCGCGCGCACACGCGATGCCCGTTCAAATACGGCGGCATCCGGGCGAAACACCGTTGGCCGGGGCCGCCCGAACGCGTACAGTAGCGCTCGCCTGCGCCGCGTGCGATATCCGGCGGCGCCCGCCCCTCCCCCGACCGAGGAAAACCGTCATGCTCGAACTGCGCCCCGGCTGCGAATGCTGCGACAAGGACCTGCCGCCCGATTCGACGGAGGCCCGCATCTGTACGTTCGAGTGCACATTCTGTGCGAGCTGCGCCGACGACGTGCTGAAAGGCCGCTGCCCGAACTGCGGAGGCGACCTGGTCGTACGGCCCCGGCGGCCGGCGAGCCTGCTCGCGAAATACCCGGCATCGAAGGAACGGATCCGCAAGCCGGGGGGCTGCGCGAACGCCTGACGGCGTTCCGCCGCGTCACGACATCTCGATCCGCGCGCGCGTCACGGCCAGCAGGGTCGCCATCGCGCGGCGCGCGCCGTCTTCGTCGCGCGCGCGGATCGCGTCGCCCACGGCCACGTGCTCGGCAAGCGACGCGTTGTAGACATCCGCGCGGCGCGCATTCAGATGCAGTTGCGCTTCGAGCGTGCGGTCGATCAGCGCGCCGAGCGGCACCAGCAGCTCGTTGCCGCCGGCCTCGAGCACGCCCAGGTGAAAGCGCAGGTCGGCGCGCACCCATTCGTCGACGTTGCGCGCGGCGGCCATCGCGCGCGCCGCGCCGTCGATCGCGCCGAGGGTTTCCGGCGTATGCGCGCGCGCGGCAAGCGCGGCCGCGTACGGCTCGACCATCTCGCGCATCTCCTGCAGCTTGAGCGCGAACGCGAGCGGCGGCGCGACACGCGCGTACCAGTCGAGCAGGTCGGCGTCGAGCAGATTCCACGCGCGGCGCGGCCGTACCCGCGTGCCGACCTTGGGCCGCGACTCGACGAGCCCCTTCGACGTGAGCGTGCGCAGCGCCTCGCGCATCACCGTGCGGCTCACGCCGTACATCTCCATCAGATCGGGTTCTCTCGGCAACAGCGATTCGGGCGGATAGTCGCCGCGCAGGATCGCCGTCGCCAGCTGGAACGCCGTCTGTCCATGCAGGTCGCGTTGAATGATCGTTCTCCGTTGAGCCGGCATGCCGGCGTGCCCACTATCTGCACAATAATGCTATTAATACTATTTTTTAACGGGCTACGCTAGGATAACCGCGAAAGCACGCGACCGAGCGCCCGCGCCGGTCAATCCTGGAGACTCGCGTCATGAAAATCACCCGCCTCGAAACCTTCGTCGTCCCGCCGCGCTGGCTGTTCCTCAAGATCGAAACCGACGAAGGCATCGTCGGCTGGGGCGAGCCGATCGTCGAAGGTCGCGCGCACACGGTCGAGGCCGCCGTGCAGGAACTGGCCGACTACCTCGTCGGCCGCGATCCGCTGCTGATCGAGGATCACTGGCAGGTGATGTACCGCGCCGGCTTCTACCGCGGCGGCCCGATCACGATGAGCGCGATCGCGGGCGTCGACCAGGCGCTGTGGGACATCAAGGGCAAGCATCACGGCGTGCCCGTGCATGCGCTGCTCGGCGGCCAGGTGCGCGATCGCATCAAGGTGTATTCGTGGATCGGCGGTGACCGGCCGAGCGACGTCGCGAACAACGCGCGCGCGGTCGTCGAGCGCGGCTTCAAGGCCGTGAAGATGAACGGCTCCGAGGAACTGCAGATCGTCGACACCTACGACAAGGTCGAGCAGGTGATCGCGAACGTCGCGGCCGTGCGCGACGCGGTGGGCCCGCACGTCGGGATCGGCGTGGACTTCCACGGCCGCGTGCACAAGCCGATGGCGAAGGTGCTCGCGAAGGAGCTCGACCCGTACAGGCTGATGTTCATCGAGGAGCCGGTGCTGTCGGAAAACGCCGAGGCGCTGCGCGACATCGTCAACCAGACCGACACGCCGATCGCGCTCGGCGAACGGCTGTACTCGCGCTGGGACTTCAAGCACATCCTCGCGGGCGGCTACGTGGACATCATCCAGCCCGACGCGTCGCACGCGGGCGGCATCACCGAGTGCCGCAAGATCGCCACGCTCGCGGAATGCTACGACGTCGCGCTCGCGCTGCACTGCCCGCTCGGGCCGATCGCGCTCGCCGCGTGCCTGCAGCTCGATGCGGTCAGCTACAACGCGTTCATCCAGGAACAGAGCCTCGGCATCCACTACAACCAGGGCAACGACCTGCTCGACTACCTGCGCAACCCCGAGGTGTTTCGCTACGAGGACGGTTTCGTCGCGATCCCGCAGGGCCCGGGGCTCGGCATCGACGTCAACGAGGAGCGGGTGCGCGAGATGGCGAAGACGGGCCACCGCTGGCGCAACCCGGTGTGGCGCCACGCGGACGGCAGCGTCGCCGAGTGGTGAGCGCGATGCGCATCGCGCGCGGCCGCGGCCCGCGCGGCATGCATCGATTCGGGAACGCCCGCGCGACAGCCTGCCGTTCCCGCCTGCGCGGCGCGCCGCCCGGTGCGTGCCGGGCGCGCGTCGGCCGCCCGGCGTCGCGGCGCGCGCATCCCGCCGTCAGCCGAGCGCCGCGAACCCCGGCACGGTGAACGACAGCACGGCGGCCGCGACGAACACGCCGATCATCATCAGCGCCTCGAGATGCAGGATGTTGCGGAACGTGTGCGCATCCTCGGTCGACGCGGTGCGGCGCAGGCGCGGCAGCGCCGAGAAGCGGTTCAGGCCGCCGAGCACGAGCGCGAGCGCGACCAGCAGCAGCTTCAGCAGCAACACGCGCCCCCACGTACTGCCGTCGAGCGGCGCAAGCGAGCCGCCGAGTCCGCGCAACGCATTGAGCACGCCGGTGCCGAGCACGAAGACGAGCGCGACGGCCGACGTGCGCGACAGGCGCTGGGCGATCCGGATCAGCGCGCCGCGCGCGACCGACGCACCCAGCACCGGCAGCACCGCGAGCCCGCCCGCGAGCACGAGGCCGCCCCACACGGCCGTCGCGAGCAGGTGCAGCGTCTGCACGCCGACCGCCGCCGACAGCGCGCCCGTATCGGCCGCATGGCCGAGCGAGGCCTTGCCGCCCGCGATCACGATTACCGCGAGCCACAGCAACGCGTGCTCGACGGGACCGTCCGGCTTCGCCAGCGCGACGAGCGCGAGCACCACGGCGCCGCCGAACGCGACGCTCCATGCGAAGCCCGTGTGCGTTTGCATCAGCATGACGGGGATCGCGGCGAACCCGCCGCCGAGCCCCGCGCCGCTCATCGCCGCGGCCTCGTAGAGCAGCCAGCCGAGATCCGCAAGCACGAGCGCCAGCGCCGCCGCGACCAGCGAATGTTGCGCGCGCAGCCACGCGGGATGCGACGGCGCGACGACCGGCCGCGCGCCGTCCTTGCCGAGCCACGCCTTGAGCAGCGCCGAGCCGACCGCCATCGCGAACGCGGCGTCCATCAGTGCCGCAAGCGCGACCTGGCCGATCCACAAGCTGTCGAACTTCATCGCGCGCACCCTCCCGGCAACGGCAGGCCGGCAGCGCGGCGGCGACGGGACGGACGGCATGAAGCGGGCAACGGCACGGTAGAAAACGTCATCGATGAATCCGGAAACGGGGGAAACGACTGGACCTGCGGCGGAGGCGGCGCCGCGCGACCCGCGAGTGTACGGTCTTCGATGGTGAAAACGCACGCCGGTTCACACGGCCGCGATACAGGGCGCGTCAAATTGTCGCAAGTCGCAAACCAGCAGGAACCGATGTCCTTTTGTCAAATAGCCGTCATTACCCATCGATGATAGAATGCCGCGTCGCAGCAGCCCGGCTGCCTTGCCGTCATGCGCCGAGCCGACCGTAGCCCGGACAGGTCCCCGTCGAATAAACATGGAGTCTCGTGTGTCTTCAAGACGCCTCTTCCGTCCGCTGCTCGCCGTTCTCATGATCGGCGGCGCGGGCCTTATGAGCGCTGCCCAAGCGCAGACCAAGCCCACGGAGCAAGCGCACGCCCAGCAGGCGCCGCTCAAGGCACCCGATACCATGGCCGAGCGCGTGCGCGGCTGTACGGCCTGCCACGGCGTCCATGGCCAAGGCACGGACAACGACTACTTCCCGCGGCTTGCCGGCAAGCCGGCCGAGTACCTGTACAACCAGCTCGTCAACTTCCGCGACGGCCGGCGCAAGTACCCGCCGATGAACTACCTGCTGACGTACCTCAGCGACGACTACCTGCGCGAGATGGCGGAGCACTTCTCGGCCGAACGCCCGCCGTACCCGACGCCGGCGAAGCCGACGCTGCCGGCCGCGACGCTCGCGCGCGGCAAGCAGCTCGTCACGCAAGGCGACCCGTCCCGCAAGCTGCCTGCCTGCGTGGCCTGCCACGGCGCGACGCTGACCGGCATGCAGCCGGCGATCCCGGGCCTGGTCGGCCTGCACGCCGATTACCTGAGCGCGCAGATCGGTGCATGGCGCTCGGGTAACCGCCACGCGAAGGCGCCCGATTGCATGCACGACGTCGCAGCGAAGCTTTCCGATGAAGACGTGACGGCCGTGACCGCATGGCTCGCCGCGCAACCGGCGCCCGCCAACCCCGTGCCGGCTCCGGCGCGTTCGATGAAGACTCCGCTCGCCTGCGGCAGCGAACCGCAATAAGGCAAGGGAGACAGACACAATGAAACGCAAGTCCCTGTTTGCACTCTCGGCCGTCGCGATCGTCGCGGCTGCCGCTCTCGTGCCGGTCCTGTGGCCGGGCAACGACACGCTGCACGGCGCTTCCGCCGTCGCGGCCACGCCGGCCGACCAGGCGGCGCTGATCAAGAAGGGCGAATATCTCGCGCGCGTCGGCGACTGTATCGCGTGCCACACCGTGCGCGGCGGCAAGTCGTTCGCGGGCGGCCTGCCGATGGCGACGCCGTTCGGCACGATGTATACGCCGAACATCACGCCGGACGACAAGGACGGCATCGGCAAGTGGACGTCGGACGACTTCTACCGCGCGATGCACACCGGCCGTTCGAAGGACGGCAGCCTGCTCTACCCGGGTTTCCCGTTCGCAAGCTACACGAAGGTCACGCGCGCCGATTCGGACGCGATCTACGCGTACCTGCGCTCGGTCGCGCCGGTGTCGGTGCCGAGCCGTCCGCATGAACTGAAGTTCCCGTTCAACAACCGCAACCTGCTGATCGGCTGGCGCACGCTGTTCTTCAAGGAAGGCGAATACAAGCCGGATCCGACCAAGTCGGTCGAATGGAACCGCGGCGCGTACCTCGTCGAAGGCCTCGGCCACTGCTCGATGTGCCACACGTCGATCAACATGATGGGCGGCCCGGTCAGCTCGGCAGCGTTCGCGGGCGGCCTGATCCCGCTGCAGAACTGGTATGCGCCGTCGCTGACGAACGACAAGGAACTCGGCCTCGGCGACTGGCACGTGCAGGAGCTGTCCGACCTGCTGCAGGCCGGCGTGTCGAACAAGGGCGCGGTGTTCGGCCCGATGGCCGACGTCGTGCACAACAGCCTGCAGTACATGAGCGACGAAGATACGCGCGCGATGTCGACGTACCTGAAGTCGATCCCGCAGAAGGCTGAAGCGCCGAAGAACATGCAGTACGAGCCGTCGAAGCAGTTCGGCAACGCGCTGTTCGACCAGGGCAAGAAGATCTACGCGGACAACTGCGCGACCTGCCACGCCGAAAGCGGCGCGGGCAAGCCGCCGTCCTATCCGCCGCTCGCGGGCAACCACTCGATCATGATGGAATCGGCGGTCAACCCGATCCGCATGGTGCTGAATGGCGGCTATCCGCCGAGCACGTTCAAGAATCCGCGTCCGTACGGGATGCCGCCGTTCGCACAGTCGCTGTCGAACCAGGAAGTGGCGGCGGTTGTCACGTATATCCGGATGTCGTGGGGTAACAACGGTACGCCGATCTCGCCGCAACAGGTGAGCGATCTGCGTTCCGCGCCGCTCGACTAAGAAGCGGCGAACACAAACGGGGCGCGGCTGCGGGAAACCGCGGCCGCGCCCTTTTGCATTTTGCGATGTCACCTCCCGCGCGGGCCGCGCGAGACGTCGCTGATCATAAAACTGAAGAGTGGTATCTATGTCTTTTGAATCTCTCGGCTTGGCCGAACCGCTGGTCAAGGCGGTCAACGAGCTCGGCTACACGTCGCCGACCCCGATCCAGCAACAGGCGATCCCGGCCGTCCTCGGCGGTGGCGACCTGCTCGCCGGCGCGCAGACGGGCACCGGCAAGACCGCCGGCTTCACGCTGCCGATCCTGCAGCGCCTGCACACGTTCTACAGCGAACATCGCGGCGCGAAGCGCGCGGTGCGCGCGCTGATCCTCACGCCGACGCGCGAGCTCGCCGCACAGGTCGAGGAAAGCGTGCGCGCGTACAGCAAATACCTGAAGCTGCGCTCGGCGGTGATGTTCGGCGGCGTCAGCATCAATCCGCAGATCGACGCGCTCAAGCGCGGCGTCGACATCGTCGTCGCCACGCCGGGCCGCCTGCTCGATCACATGCAGCAGAAGACGATCGACCTGTCGGATCTCGACATCCTCGTGCTCGACGAAGCCGACCGGATGCTCGACATGGGCTTCATCCACGACATCAAGCGCGTGCTCGCGAAGCTGCCGCCGCAGCGCCAGAACCTGCTGTTCTCGGCCACCTTCTCCGATGAAATCAAGGCGCTCGCCGACAGCCTGCTCGATTCGCCCGCGCTGATCGAGGTCGCACGCCGCAACACGACGGCCGAAAGCGTCGCGCAGAAGATCCACCCGGTCGACCGCGACCGCAAGCGCGAACTGCTCACGCATCTGATCCGCGAACACAACTGGTTCCAGGTGCTCGTGTTCACGCGCACCAAGCACGGCGCGAACCGGCTCGCCGAACAGTTGACGAAGGACGGCATCAGCGCGATGGCGATCCACGGCAACAAGAGCCAGTCGGCCCGCACGCGCGCGCTGGCGGAGTTCAAGAACAGCACGCTGCAGGTGCTCGTCGCGACCGATATCGCCGCGCGCGGGATCGACATCGACCAGTTGCCGCACGTCGTCAACTTCGACCTGCCGAACGTGCCGGAAGACTACGTGCACCGGATCGGCCGCACGGGCCGCGCGGGCGCGACCGGCGAAGCCGTGTCGCTCGTGTGCGTCGACGAGAAGCAGCTGCTGCGCGACATCGAGCGGCTGATCAAGCGCGAGATCCCGCAGGAAGTGATCGCGGGCTTCGAACCCGATCCGAACGTGAAGCCGGAGCCGATCCAGCAGCGTCGCGGCCAGCAGCCGCGCAGCGGCGGTGGTGGTGGTGGTGGCGGCAATCGCCAGCCGCGCGCGGGCGGGTCAGGCCAACCGGCTGCGAAGCGCGACGGCAACGCGCAACCGAAGGCTGCGCAACCGAAGGCTGCGCAGCAGAAAGCCGCGAAGCCACGCACGCAAGGCGGCGCCGGCGGCAACGGCGGACGCCCGGCAGGCGGCGGCAACGCTGCGCGCCCGGCGAACGGCAACGCCGCGCACCCGAACCGCAACCGTTCGTCGCGCAGCGGCCAGCGCGGTCACTGAAGCCGCGCGGCCGCGCGCCGCAGGTGCTCGACCTGGCACTGCCAGCGTGCGAGCACCGCGGCGCGGTCCCCTTCCAGCGTGAACGTGACGCCGGTCGCGAGACGCGCATAGCCGACCCGCTGCGCATCGCCGTGCGCGATCGTCGCGGCGAATCCGGCCAGCCCGCCGAAATCGCCTTCGAGCGGCGCCATCTTCAGTTGCGCCTGCAGGAACGCGCCGTCCGCGACGAGCGTCAACGCGGCCGTACGCCGTTGCGCGATCGCGCGCGCCGCGCGCGACTGCGGCCATAGCGCCAGCAGCAGCGTGCGCGCGTCGTGCGCATAGATCTCGCCGACGCCGAGCAGCGTCGTGCGCAACTGCCCGTCGTCGGTCGCGACGATCAGCGATGCGGCGAAGTCGGCATGACGCTCGAGCGCGGTGCCGTCGAAGCGCGACACGACGGCCGGCGGCCACGCGTCGAACGTCCATTGTTCGAGTGCGTGGCGATGGGTATCGGTCATGATGGCGTGGCCCGGGTGAAAAGCGGACGAAGCCGCCGCGGCATGCGCGCGGCCGGCCGCGCCGCGGCGATCAGCGCAGGAACACGTGCCGCGTGATCTTCGTGAGCGGATAGTGCAAGCCCGGCTGGATCTTCGCGGGCAGATCGAGCGGCTTGAGCAGCATCTTCACGCACATGTCGGCCGACAGGTTGCGGCGCACGAGCGAATTGATGCGCGCGGCGCGCTCGCGGTTGTACTGGCTGTCGCCGATGCGATCCGGATAGCGGACGGCGAACACGTGGCGCAACGCGATCTCCGAGTCCTCGTTCTTGATTTCCATCACCCGGCGCATCAGCGCGCCGAGCACCGCGAGCCGGCCGTTGCCTTCGAGCTGGTTGTACTTCTTGAAGAACTTGAAGAAGTGCTTGTAATGACGCACTTCGTCCGAGCGGATGTTGTCGGTGATTTCCTTCAGCACGGGCTCGTCGGAGCATTCGTTGATCGCGCGATAGAGCGTGGCCGTGCCCGTCTCGACCACGCAGCGTGCGACCATCTCGAGCGCGCGGGTCTTTTCGAACGCCTCGACCGAGCAGGTCTTCGAATACTCGGCGAAGAAATTCGCGAAGGCGGTATCCCAGTCGAACTCGGGCCACACGTGCGCGATGTACGCCTTCAGCGCGCGGCCATGCTGCAATTCTTCGTGCTCCCATGCATTGTTGAGCCATGCGGAGACTTCCGGATCGTCGTTGAAGAACTGGCTCAGATTGCTCGTGTAGAGATCCGAGCCGCTTTCGATGAACGACGACGCGCACAACAGCAGCAACAGATCCTCGTTCGCGGCGGCACGCTGACGATCGATCCGGTTCAGGTCGATGTCCTCGATTCGCCACGGCATGACATGCGTGGTTTTCGTGTCCATGGTGGTGCGCTCCCAGTCGTCGCGCGGGGGCCGGCCCATGCCTTCGGCACAGGCGCGAGCCGTCCCGCAGGCGGCGTTCTGCTTCGTTTATATAGTGAATCGGTCCGGCCGAACCATCCCGGCATCTTAGCCGGACTTTGCGGTTCGTGCTCCAGAGCACTGACCATACCCGACAGGCGCAGTTCCACGGCGTCTGTTGCCGTTCGTTAGATGAGTCCTTCGAACCGCTTTCGCCGGCTCCGCGATTTCGGCCGCGCCAAACGAAACGGGCGGCCACCCGGCCGCCCGTGAAACGCACGCAATAGCAAACCGCGCGACCGGCCGCGGCGCGCCGTCAGAAACCGGCCGCCAGACCGTCGCGCCGGCTGTCGCTCGCGGCCACGTAGCCGCGCTCGCGATCGTCCCGGTCGAGACGCCAGATGAACTGCCCCGAACCGAAATCCATGTAAGGATCGTCGATCGACTTGATCGCATGGCCGCGTGCGGCAAGCGCGTCGACGGTCGCGCGATTCATCGTCGCCTCGACGTCGAGTGTGAAGTCGCGGTTGACCTTCCAGCGCGGCGCATCGCAGGCGGCCTGCGGTTGCTGCCCATGGCCGAGCATCCGCACGATGGTCTGCAGGTGGCCTTGCGGCTGCATGTCGCCGCCCATCACGCCGAAGCTCATCACGGCCTCGGTGCGGCCGTCGACCTCCTCGGTGACGAACGCCGGGATGATCGTGTGGAACGGCCGCTTGCCGCCCGCGACGACGTTCGGCGACGCCGGGTCCATCGAGAAGCCGTGGCCGCGGTTCTGCAGCGCGATGCCGGTGCCGGGCACGACGAGCCCCGAGCCGAAGCCCATGTAGTTCGACTGGATGAAACTCACCATCATCCCGCGCTCGTCGGCCGCCGTCAGGTAGACCGTGCCGCCCGAATGCGGCCGGCCGGGGCCGAAGTGCGTCGCGCGCGCGGGATCGATCTGCTTCGCGCGTTCGGCGAGATAGCCGTCGTCGAGCATCGCCGCGGGCGTGACGTCCATCGCGCGCGGATCGGCCACGTAACGGTAGACGTCGGCGAACGCGAGCTTCATCGCCTCGATCTGCAGGTGCTGCGATTCGACCGAATCGAGCGGCCAGTCGGTCACGCCCGCGTGCTCGGCGATTCCGAGCGCGATCAGCGCGGCGATGCCCTGCCCGCTCGGCGGCATCTCGTGCACCGTGTGACGGCCGAAGCGCCTGCCGATCGGCTCGACCCATTCCGGCCGGTAGGCGTGAAGGTCCGCCGCGGTCATCGCGCCGCCGCCGTCGCGCGCGAACGCGACGATGCGCTCGGCGAGCGCGCCCTCGTAGAACGCGCGGGCGCCGTCCTTCGCGAGCGCGCGCAGCGTCTGCGCATGACCGGGCAGGCACACGCGTTCGCCGACTTGCGGCGCACGGCCGCGCGGCATGAAGGTCTCCGCGAAACCCGGCAGCCCCTGCAGCTCGGGCACGGCGGCGGCCCATTTGTGCGCGACGATCGGCGGCACCGCATAGCCGCGCTCCGCGATCTCGATCGCCGGCTCGAGCAGGTCGGCGAACGGCAAGGATCCGAACTTCGCATGCAGCGCCTCCCAGCCCGCGATCACGCCCGGCACGGTGACGGTGTCCCAGCCGCGCTTCGGCTTGTTCGCGATGCCGTGCGCATCCGTGCCGTGGCGCTTGCGGAAATAGTCGGGATTCCATGCGGCCGGCGCGCCGCCCGACGCGTCCAGCCCGGACAGACGCTCGCCGTCCCACACGAGCGCGAACGCGTCGCCGCCCAGCCCGCACGACACGGGTTCGACGACCGTGATCGCGGCGGCTGCCGCCAGCGCCGCATCGACCGCGTTGCCGCCCTTCCACAGCATCCGCAGCCCGGCCTGCGCGGCGAGCGGGTGCGACGTCGACACGACATTGCGCGCGAACACCGGAATGCGGATCGTCGGATACGGGTTGTGCCAGTTGAAGCCAGTCATCGGTTCCACCTCGTCGAAAGCTGAATGAACGCGCCGGACGCGCGCCCGCATGCGCGGACAATCCGCCATTGCAGCGCGATCGACAAGATCGCACAAGTTCATTTATTAAATGAATCCATGCGGTTTTCGCATGAATACCGGGCGGCCGAACCGGCGAGGCCGGCCGAACGCCGTTACCGCCCTTACAATACCCGCTCCGTCTCACGACACGACCATCGAGCCATGACCCGAGATCCCCGCCTCACCCTCAACGCGCGCCAGCAGGAATTGCTCGAATGGGTGCAGCGCGACGGCTTCGTGACCGTCGACGATCTCGCCGCGCACTTCGCGGTGACGCCGCAGACGATCCGCCGCGACGTGAACTGGCTCGCCGACCTCAACCTGCTGCGCCGCTATCACGGCGGCGCAAGCCTGCCGACCAGTTCGGAGAACGTGTCGTACACGGCGCGCCAGCGGATGTTCCACGACGAGAAACGGCGCATCGCGGCGCTCGCGGCGTCGCACATCCCCGACCAGGCGTCGCTGTTCATCAACCTCGGCACGACCACCGAGGAAGTCGCGCGTGCGCTGAACCGCCATCACGGGCTGCACGTGATCACGAACAACCTGAACGTCGCCTCGATGATGAGCGGCTACCCCGACTGCGAGGTGCTGATCACCGGCGGCATCGTCCGCCCGTGGGACAAGGGCATCGTCGGCGAACTCGCGATCGACTTCATCCGCCAGTTCAAGGTCGACTACGCGATCATCGGCACGTCGGCTATCGAGGCCGACGGCACGCTGCGCGATTTCGACACGCGCGAGGTACGCGTCGCCGAGGCGATCATGCAGCATGCGCGCACGATCTACCTCGTGACCGACCATTCGAAGGTCGGCCGTCCCGCGCTGGTGCGCCAGGGGCACCTGAGCCAGGTGCACGCGCTGTTCACCGACAAGCCGCTGCCGCCCGAGATGGCCGACACGGTGGCGGCCGCCGGCACCCAGGTATACGTCGCGGAATGACGCCGCCGATGCTGCGGCGCACCCGAAACCTCAAGTGAAATCAAGAAGTTGGCGGCGCGGCTGGACCGCTTGCACGCGGCCCGGCTGTCAATCGGAAAATTAACGGGGCACGATTTGTCGTTGCCCGTGCGCTCGACTAGACTCCAGTTCCCCGGCCCGTTCGGCCGTTCCGCCTGTGCCAGGGCGCGGACGAACAGCACGGCCGGCGAATGCAGCTTTTCCCCCCAAGCCATACCCCCACGGGTATCGCGCACCGGCCTTCGCGCCGGCGGCGCGGGCTGACTGGTCGCCATGGAGAGAACGATGCTGAGTCCGCATGAATTCGCCACGCTATTGCTTGTGAAGGACGCGCCCGATCAAACCAACATGGATCGGGACGAGATCGACGCACTGCTCGAACAGCAGCTCGTTCGCCTGGAAGGGCTCGGATCGGGGCGCAAATACTGCGTGACCGAAACCGGCGACGCCGCGCTGCGATCCATCAAATTCCGCTATTCGTAACGCCTCGCCGGTTCCGGACTGACTCGGCCGTGCCGCCCGGATTCCGGGCCGCGCGGCTGCCTCCGCTTGTCCTGCCGGCCCGCCGGGGCCCGCGTCAGCCGCCGCGCAGCGTCGGATCGACCGCCGCCCGCCAGCTCACGGCCTGCGCGCGCGCGCCGTTGAAATACGCGATCCAGCCGGCGCGCGACGCCGCGTCGGGCGCCGCATAGCGCGTCGAAAGTTCGTTTACGAACGCACAATAGTTCGCGTCGGACAGCCCGCGATACCGTTTCGCCACGTACGCGTCGTACAGCGTCGAGTACACCGGCTGCGCGTCCGCGCCCCAGTCGCGCGGCGTGCCGCCGCACGACGTCTGCAGGTCGACGAACGACGGCGCCCGCCAGTTGCCGGCGAGCGGCGGCACGCCGGCGCTGCACCCGGCCAGAAGGACGGCGCACACGCCGGCCCACATCCCAATACGCATGATTCACCTCGCGAAACGGTCGATTCCGCCAGTATCGTCCGGGATCGTGCCGCGCGCTACTGGCCCCGCTTTTTCGAACTTTACTTTTTCGATTCCGTTCGTTAAATTTCGAATCCGAACATTTCGTGTTCGCCAACTTCCATCAGACGATAAGGACAGCAGGTGACCCAACCGAATCGCTACGATCTGCTCGTCGTCGGCGGCGGCATCAATGGCGCGGGGATCGCGCGCGATGCGGCCGGCCGCGGCCTGTCGGTCATGCTCTGCGAGCAGGACGACCTCGCGTCGCACACGTCGTCGTCCAGCACGAAGCTGATTCACGGCGGCCTGCGCTATCTCGAATACAACGAGTTCGGACTCGTGCGCAAGGCGCTGCAGGAGCGCGAGACGCTGCTGCGCGCGGCGCCGCACATCATGTGGCCGCTGCGTTTCGTGATGCCGCACATGCCGAATCTGCGGCCGGCCTGGCTGATCCGCATCGGCCTGTTCCTCTACGACCACCTTGCGAAACGCGAACTGCTGCCCGGCTCGCGCGGTATCGACATGCGCCGCCATGCGGCCGGCGCGCCGCTGATCGACTCGATCAAGCGCGGCTTCGTGTACTCGGACGGCTGGGTCGACGACGCCCGCCTCGTCGTGCTGAACGCGATGGACGCGAAGGAGCGCGGCGCCGAGATCCTGACGCGCACGAAGCTCGTCTCCGCCGAACGCCGCGGCGACGAGTGGGAGGCGCGGCTGCAGCACGCCGACGGTTCGATCCGCGTCGTGCATGCGCGCGCGATCGCGAACGCGGCCGGCCCGTGGGTCGGCGAGGTGCTGCACGGTGCGCTCGGCCGCGGCGCCCATCACAGCGTGCGGCTCGTGAAGGGCAGCCACATCATCACGCGCCGCCTGTTCGATCACGATCACGCGTACATCTTCCAGAACCCGGACAAGCGGATCATCTTCGCGATTCCGTACGAGCACGACTTCACGCTGATCGGCACGACCGACGTCGAATACACGAACGATCCCGCGAAGGTCGCGATCGATCGCGACGAGACGCAGTACCTGTGCGACTCGATCAACCGCTACTTCAAGCGCAAGATCTCGCCGGCCGACGTGCACTGGACCTATTCGGGCGTGCGCCCGCTGCTCGAGGACGAGAACGCGGCGAACGCATCGGCCGTCACGCGCGACTATCGCCTCGAGATGGACGACGGCGCGGGCGCCCCGCTGCTGTCGGTCTTCGGCGGCAAGATCACGACGTTCCGCAAGCTTGCCGAAGAAGCCGGCGACATGCTGTGCCGTGCGCTCGGCCGCGACGCGAAGACCTGGACGGCGGGCGTGCCGCTGCCCGGCGGCGACATTGCGAACGCGAAATTCGACGGGTTCGCCGGCGCATTCGCGAAACGCCACCCGTGGCTGCCGGCCGCACTCGCGCGCCGCTATGCGCGCGCCTACGGCACGCGCGCGGAGCGCGTGATCGACGGCGCGAAGTCGCTCGCCGATCTCGGCGCGGAAATCGCGCCGGGCATCCACGACGCCGAACTGCGCTACCTGCGCGACGCCGAATGGGCGACCTGCGCGCAGGACGTGCTGTGGCGCCGCTCGAAGCTCGGCCTGCACGTCGCGCCCGGTACGCTCGACGCCGTGACCGCCGCGGTCGACGCGTGGTTCGCCGCCGCGCACGCGCCGCACGCCTGACCCGAATGCAGTTGCAGTTGCCGTACCGACGTTGACTCACCGACGCGCCGCCCCACATGCGGCGCGCATCACAACTAAGCCAATCCACGGATGGAGATGAGAGACATGCAGGACCAGTACATCCTCGCGCTTGACCAGGGCACCACGAGTTCCCGCGCGATGCTGTTCGATCGCCAGGGCAATATCGTATCGATCGCCCAGAAGGAATTCGAACAGATCTACCCGCAACCCGGCTGGGTCGAGCACGACCCGCAGGAAATCTGGTCGACGCAAGCCGGCGTCGCCGCAGAAGCCGTCACCCGCACGGGCCTGAACGGCACGTCGATCGCCGCGATCGGCATCACCAACCAGCGCGAGACGACGATCGTCTGGGATCGCGAGACGGGCCAGCCCGTCTACAACGCGATCGTCTGGCAGGATCGCCGCACGGCCGATTTCTGCGATTCGCTGAAGGCGCAGGGGCTCGAGGCGAAGGTGCGCGCGAAGACCGGCCTGCCGATCGACTCGTACTTCTCCGGGACGAAGATCCGCTGGATCCTCGACAACGTCCCGGGCGCGCGCGACAAGGCGCGTCAGGGCAAGCTCGCGTTCGGCACCGTCGACAGCTGGCTCGTGTGGAACTTCACGAAGCACGAACTGCACGTGACCGACGTGACGAATGCATCGCGCACGATGCTGTTCAACATCCATACGCGCGAGTGGGACAGCGAACTGCTCGAGCTGCTCGACATCCCGCGCAGCATGCTGCCGGAAGTGAAGGCGTCGTCGGAAATCTACGGCCACACGAAGACCACCGTATTCGCGTCGAAGATCCCGCTCGCCGGCATCGCCGGCGACCAGCAGGCAGCGCTGTTCGGCCAGATGTGCACGCAGTCGGGCATGGTGAAGAACACCTACGGCACCGGCTGCTTCCTGATGATGAACACCGGCGACAAGCCGATCGAGTCGAAGAACAACCTCGTCACGACGATCGCATGGCAGATCGGCGACAACGTGCAGTACGCGCTGGAAGGCAGCATCTTCATCGCGGGCGCGGTCGTGCAGTGGTTGCGCGACGGGGTCGGCATCATCAAGTCGGCCGCCGAGATCGAGGCGCTCGCGGCAAGCGTGCCGCATACCGACGGCGTCTATCTCGTGCCCGCGTTCGCCGGCCTCGGCGCACCGCACTGGAACGCGCGGGCGCGCGGCTCGGTGTTCGGCGTCACGCGCGGCACGACCTCCGCGCACCTCGCCCGCGCGGCGCTCGATTCGATCGCCTACCAGTCGCTCGACGTGCTGGCCGCGATGGAAGCCGATTCGGGCATCAGCATCGGCGAGCTGCGCGTCGACGGCGGCGCGAGCGCGAACGACCTGCTGATGCAGTTCCAGGCCGACCTGCTCGGCGTCGACGCGGTGCGGCCGCAGATCACCGAGACGACCGCGCTCGGCGCGGCCTACCTCGCGGGTCTCGCGATCGGCTACTGGAAGAATCTCGACGAAGTGCGCAACCAGTGGCAGCTCGATCGCCGCTTCTCGCCGTCGATGCCGAAGGACCAGGTCGAGCGCTGCATGGCCGGCTGGCAGCGTGCGGTCCGCGCCGCGAAGGCGTGGGCCGACGACACCCAGTAACCACCGGAACCCCGGACGCAATACAACAACACCGGCGGACCGCGCGATGCGCGAGTCCGCCGTGACATACGAGAGACAACCATGTCACCTTATATTGCAGAATTCATCGGCGCCGCCATCCTCATGCTGCTCGGCAACGGCGCGGTCGCGAACGTGCTGCTCGCCAAGACCAAGGGCAACGGCGCGGACCTGATCGTGATCGTGTGGGGCTGGGCGATGGCCGTATTCGTCGCCGTCTACGTGACCGCGCCGTTCAGCGGCGCGCACCTGAACCCGGTCGTCACGATCAGCCTCGCGCTCGCCGGCAAGTTCGCGTGGTCGAAAGTCGGCGGCTACATCCTCGCGCAGATGCTCGGCGGGATGGCCGGCTCGCTGCTGGTGTGGCTCGCGTATCGCCAGCACTTCGCCAAGGAAGTCAATCCGGACCTGAAGCTCGCCGTGTTCTGCACGGCGCCCGCGATCCGCAGCGTCACGCACAACCTGCTGACCGAAGCGATCTGCACGTTCGTGCTGATCCTCGGCGTGCTGTATCTCGCGGCGCCGCAGGTCGGCCTCGGCGCGCTCGACGCGTTGCCCGTCGGCCTGCTCGTGCTCGGCATCGGCATCTCGCTCGGCGGCGCAACCGGCTATGCGATGAGCCCCGCACGCGACCTGTCGCCGCGCATCATGCACGCGCTGCTGCCGATCCCCGGCAAGCGCGACAGCGACTGGCGCTACGCATGGGTGCCCGTCGTCGGCCCGCTGCTCGGCGGCGCCGCGGCGGCCGGACTGTATCTGCACCTGCATACGACGATCTGATCGCGATCTGACCCAGGCGCGCGGCGACCCCGCCGCGCGCTTCCCGCATCCCCGCCTGCCGCCCTCCGGCACGGCCGGCCCGCCTTC
>NZ_JPGM01000094.1:0-613 GCF_000731655.1 Burkholderia sp. MSh2
TTCGGCATCACCATGCACGCGGCGATCGGCTGCGATTTCGCGATCGTCGCCAGCGCCGCGATGTCGATCCCGTACTCCGGATGCGTCGCCACCTCGATCGCCTTCATCCCCATCCGCTCGATCGCGTGCAGCATCGCGTAGAACGTCGGCGATTCCACCGCGATCGTGTCGCCCGGTTTCGCCACCGCCTGCAGGCACAGATTGATCGCCTCCGTCGCGCCGACCGTCACGATGATCTCGTTCGGGTCCACCGACATCCCGTTTTCCAGGTAGCGCCGTGCAATCTGCCGGATCAGCCGCGGATGGCCCGGCGGCAAGCCCTCCGTCACGCCCCACAGCGACTTGTCGCGGCCGGCCGCATACGCATAGCGGTTCAGCTTCTCGAACGGAAACAGGCTCGGGTCCGGATACGGCGAGCCGAGCGGCACCGCGTCGTCGGTGCCGATCGAGCGCAGCGTCGACAGCACGAGCCGGCTCACGTCGACCGACGACGAGATCGCGATCGGCTTCGACGGCCGCAACTCGCGCACCGGCGCATGCCCTTCGTCGTTCCGCAGGTTCACGAAATAGCCCGACTGCGGCCGGCTTTCCAGCAGCCCGCGGCTCTCCAGCA